>CAYJKS010000103.1:0-4344 GCA_964370705.1 uncultured Azospirillaceae bacterium | reverse complement strand
AATATTACATAATTTTATTTGATTTGTTATTTTGATTTTTTGTTGCTAGTTTGTGTGCAGATTAATTTTTTGAGGTAAAATATGAAAAGTGGAAAAAACTTTATATTAGGTGAATATGTAATTATTAAAAAACCAGATTTGGTAAAAGTTGGTGATAATGTTAGGATTTCTGATTTTTGCAGAATATCTTCGGCTTGTGATATTGGAGATGATTGTGAGATCGCTCCTACTGTTTGTATTGCTGGTGGCGACGGAAAGTTCAAATTTGTTATGGGCGAATGCTCTAGTTTGGCAGCAGGGGTAAAAGTTTGGTTGTCTAGCAATGATTATGTTAATGAGCTTGTTACTCACTCAATAGAAGAGGTAAAAGAGATTAAGGGTGATGTTATTCTTGGAAAATACACTGGTGTTGGTACAAACTCTGTGATTATGCCCAATAATAATATTCCAGAAGGAGTAGCAATTGGTGCTTTGAGCTTTGTTCCGTCAAATTACAAGTTTGAACCATGGACGGTTTATGCTGGTAACCCAATTAAGCCTGTTAAGAGAAGAAACAAAGAAAATATTTTGAAGACTTTGAAGACAATTGGAAGAATATAAAGATTTAGAGCCTTAATTAAAAGGCTCTTTTTTTTATTCTTTAGTTTCTTTTTTGTCTTGTCCGCAAGTGCAAGGTGGCTCGCATTGGCAATCTTCGCAAGTGCAGTTTGGGTTGTCGCATTTACTCATTTTATATCTCCTTTATAAATATATATTTTATTTTACTCTTTAAAAATTAGAAGTAAAGTATATATTTTATGTTGAAATAATAGTAAATGGAGATTCTTATGGATAAAGAAGATAAAAAAGATAGTAGCTGTGTGTATGATTATGCCAACAAGTGTGATTGTAGCGAAGATGATAATTGTGGCTGCACATATCCGAATAATAGCGAGTTAGATATTGACTGTGAGACTAAGGATAAAAAAAATACAGATAAAAAAGATTAAGAGTGATTTGTTGATAAAAAATAGTGATGATTGAGCAATCATCACTATTTTTTGTTTTTTGCGCTATTTATTCATTGTTATAAATAGCACAAGCAGTTGTGCTTGCTCCAATTGCAAAAATAGCAACTACAATAAAGACAACAAAATCTATTCCCGATACGCAGAATTTGTACCCTACATAGACTATTGGAGTTGCCAAAAATGCCCCATTTATTATTGCGGGAACATTTATTGTAACAAATCTTTTGCCAATCTTATAATAGATGTTCCAATCAAGGATTTCATCTATATATAAAAACGCTCCATTTATGGGAGCTAGAGCTACCAATGCCCATAAGTGGGCTTGGTTTTCTCCGCAATTTGTAAGCTGGTGAAGGCTTATAAATAAATTTCCAGAGATACAAAGATATGCCAAAATTGTGCAAGCAATAAACATTGCTATTGAGATAATGATAAAGCCTGCTTTTTTGGGGCTCATCTTTCTCAAATAAATTATTGATGCTATTGCAATAGCAACAATAATTAGTGTCAAAATGATTGTTTCTTTCATTTCTTTTTTTTTAAGGTTAAACTTTGGTAATCCCTTTCTTGATGAGGGTTTTGCCTCTGGTTTTTGCGTTTCTGGCACTTTCTACGACTTGCCTTCTTTCTGCCTTTTTGTTCTTTGATCTTCTTTTGCTATCGATGATTTTTTTGAGTTCAATACAAAGTTCTTCACAATGGTATGATTCCTCAATAGCAGTTAGTAAATCGGCGTCATTGTCAATATCAATAAAACCAGTTTTTTGGTTAAAGATTGCAATGTCGTTTTTAGAAACTAGCAGGGCAATAGTGCTTCCGCTTTCTAGCGAGATTTGATAGGTGTCTTTGCCTAAAATAATTTGTTTTTTCATAATATAAAATTTAAAATAATGATTATTGACAAAAATTTATCATAAAATTTTATAAAATTCAATAGTTGATTTATTTTTGTTGCTTGTTTATTATGGTTAATATAAATCTAAAGGAGAAATTATGAAAATATTTTTATTAGTTATAATGTTGCTTGTTGGCATTTCTGCTTTTTATGTTTTTGATAATTTTGGCAAAACTGTTACTAATCAAGATGAGCAAATTTTTTCTAATTTATCATATTATAAAGATGGCAAGTTCTTAAGCCTTAAAGAAATTACGTATTTTCCAGATAAAGTCAGAAATGGTCCTGCTGGCACAATGCGTTTTTTGGACAATTCTCGATTTGCTCCCAAAGATAAAATACCCGTAATAAAATTAGCTAGCGCAAGTTTTGCTCAAGAACCTGAGGATTATTTGCTTTATTGGTTAGGGCACTCTTCGGCAATTTTAGAGCTTGATGGCAAACGAATAGCATTTGATCCTGTGATAGAAAATGCTGCTCCAGTTTGGTTTATGGTCAAAAGATATGTCTCTTCTCCATTAGATATAAATGACTTACCTAAATTAGATTATGTAGTTATTACGCATAATCATTATGATCATTTAGAAAAAAAATCTATTAAAGCAATAAAAGATGCAAAATTTATTGTTCCGCTTGGTGTTGGTAGGGCTTTGCAAGGTTGGGGTGTTGAAAAAGAGAGAATTATAGAGCTAGGTTGGGATGAAGAATACAAAAACCACGGATTGGTGATAAAAGCCTTTAGAGGTATTCATTATTCTGGGCGTAGTCCTTGGGATAGAGATAAAACCTTGTGGAACTCTTATGGTGTTTTTGCCAGAGACAAAAAAATATTTTGGGGCGGAGATACTGGATATGGAGAACATTTTGCTGAGATTGCTCAAGAAGTAGGCGGATTTGATTTTGCAGCACTAGAAATAGACGGTTGGAACCCCGCATGGCCTAGAACTCATTTGTTTCCTAACGAGGTTGTGATGGCGGCTCAAGATTTGGGAGTAAAGTCTTTTTTGCCTATTCATTGGGGAGTGTTTGAGCTAGCCCTTCATCCTTGGGCAGAGTCAATAGAAATGGTAGCCAATCAAGCCCAAAAAGCAGGAATTATGGTGCAATCTCCGATTATGGGAAAAGCTATTGTGCCAGAGCAAACTATAACAAACAATTGGTGGCAAAAACTAAAATAATTTGATTATTGGAGATAGGTATGAAAAAATATTTAATCATTTTGGCGATGTGTGTAATTTTGCAAAACAATGCAATGGCGACGAATGCCACTAGTAGCGTAGAATCTACGAATAAAAATTTTAGCCTTTATAATTTTGATGCTGATTTGCTTAATGCTACAAAAAATTGTCTGCCATTAAAACAAAATTTTATAAAAAATAATCCAGAGTTAGGCAATGCAACAAAATCTTTTTTTGGTGGTGCTGAGATGAAAATTGATATTGATATTGCAGGTTGGAGAGATGATAATTTGTGCCATTTTAGTGTTGGGCAAAATATTGTTGGAATTATGGACATGGTATCAGATTGCAAAGTAGGGCAAGAGCAGCTAGATGAGATTTATGTAGCAATGTTAGATAGGTCTTTGTCTCCAGTTACCCAGGAATTTGATACGGTTTATCAATATGAAGAAGATGGCAAAATGCAAAAAAGCATAACCAAGCAAAAAATGACAGATAGCTTGTTTAATGTCACTTTTGCAAAGATTAGAGGAAGCTATTGCACTTTAACTCAAAGAGAGGCAACTCAAGAAGAAAAACAAATATTTGCCGATACTTATAATAATTTTTCTGATGATTTTTTAAGCTCTTTGAGAGATTGTCAAGCTAATGAAGAAACAAAAACGATGTTTGTTTTTTCTGACACAATAAAAATTGTTGGTTGGCAAGAGGACAAGTGCTTGGTTGAGGCAAAGCCATTTAATTTATATTTGTCTGCTGAGCATATTGCATCAATTAATAGTTTGGACGAGATTAAAGGTTTGAGAGCAGACACGCTGGTTAGTCAATATGAGCCAGAATATGACGTTAACAAAATGATATTTGCTTTAGATAACTGCATGAGAAAAGAAGAATATGATTCAGGTAATTCTTCTATGACTAATGAGAATATAGAAATTAGCAAGTCAATTCTTGCCTCATATAATCAAGGTATTTGTGAAGTTAAGCTAAAAAATGTTTTAAGAATTGATGGTAGTGAGGAAGATTATAGTAAAATTTGTAGAGTTGAGATTGCTGACGTAGAGGCATTGCTTTTTTCTTATCAAGATTTGTTAGCACAAACTAGAGCAACCTCTTATAGTCAAGGCAATAGCTTTTCTTACAAATCCGAGACTGGTAACGATGAGACAGATGATGCAAGCGATTTGTTATTTAGAACTCTAGTTGAGCTAAATTTATGTGATTAGAGCAATTATAAGAGCAATAAGAACAATCAAAAAAG
>CAYJKS010000102.1:0-4525 GCA_964370705.1 uncultured Azospirillaceae bacterium | reverse complement strand
AAATTAATATTTTTTTATTTTGTGATAAAAAACTGCAAAAATACATATAGAACTTGTTTTTTTATAAAAAATATGATTATTTTAGAGCAGATATATGCAGAAACAGCGTTTCGATATATTTATTTTAATTTTTTATAAGGAACATAAAATGAAAAAAGTTGATCTTTCTTGGCGTAGATACGTTATGCCAGTTATTCATAAAGAAGGTTGGAAGTTTGTTAGTATTTTTGCTGCAATAACAGCGTTATTGGCTATGATATGGACACCACTTGGAGTTGTTGGTATTGTTTGCACTATTTGGTGCTATTATTTCTTTAGAGACCCAGAAAGAATTACACCACAAGTTAAAGATGTGGTTGTGTCGCCAGCCGATGGAATTATATCTATGATTACAAAAGTAAAAGCTCCAGAAGAACTAGAAATGGGCGAGGGCGAATATACTAGAATTAGTGTTTTTATGAGTGTTTTTAATGTGCATGTTAACCGTGCTCCAGCAGAAGGCGTAATTACAAAAACAGTATATATTGCAGGTAAGTTTTTTAATGCAACTTTAGATAAAGCGAGCAAAGATAATGAGCGTCAACTTTTGGCTATGAAGACTTCTTCTGGAAAAGAGATTGTTTTTGTGCAAATTGCAGGTTTGATTGCTAGACGTATTTTGTGCTTTGCAAAAGCAGGAACAAAATATAAGGCAGGTGAAAGATTTGGACTTATTCGTTTTGGTTCTCGCTTAGATATTTATTTGCCAGAAGGTGTAGAGCCTAAGGTTAGTGTTGGACAGACTATGGTTGCAGGTGAAACTGTGCTTGCAAATTTATCTGAGTAAGGTGACTTGCAATGGATATTATAAACCTAAAATTGCAACGCTCAAAACAAAAATTAACATCTCTGCCTTTTAGAAAGATTGCTCCAAATATTGTAACAACCCTTGCTCTTTGTGCAGGTATTACATCTATTAGGCACGCTATTGCCGAGGATTGGAAAATGGCTGTTATGATGATATTTTTGGCAGCATTTTTTGATATGCTAGACGGAAGAGTTGCTCGTATGCTAAAAGGCTCTACAAAGTTTGGAGCAGAGCTTGACTCTTTGTCAGATTTTGTTAGCTTTGGTGTTGCTCCAGCAATTTTAATATATAAATGGGCATTGTTTGATATGCCAATATTTGGCTGGTTTGTTTGCTTGTTGCTTTCTATTTGTTCTGCCATGCGTTTGGCAAGGTTTAATACAATGTTAGACAATATACCTCAACCCAAATATTGGGATAACTTTTTTGTAGGTGTTCCTGCTCCTGCTGCAGCATGTATAGTGCTTTTGCCTCTTATGCTTAGCTTTGAGTTTGAAGGAAACGCTATTTTTGCAAATGACATTATAAACGCAATAATCATGAGTGTGGTAGCTATTTTGATGGTTAGCAAAATCCCAACAATTTCTACCAAAAAAATGAAGGTGCCTACATACTTGGTGTTGCCAATGCTGATTATGGTTATATTTTTTGCAGCATTGATTGTAACAAAACCTTGGCTCATTTTGAGTCTGTCGGTATCGCTTTATATTATTACACTTCCTTTAGGAATTATCTCTTTTGTTAGGGTAAAAAAAGTTTCTAATAGAATATAATGGCACAAAATAAAAATCCCCTACAGTTAGTAGGGGATTTTTTTTGTGACTAAATTTTTATTGTATAAATCAATATATAAGTTATATTATTTCTATTAAAGGAGATTTTTTATGAAAATTACAATATGTGGCTCAATGAGCTTTGCAACTCAAATGAAACAAACAAAAGAAAAACTTGAAGAATTAGGGCATAGTGTTTTTATGCCTGTTGATACATATGATCATATTAGCGATAAGACACTAAAATCAAGAGATGATGATTATACTCATGCAGATTTGCAAATGCTAACTAAAGATCATTTTAATAAGATTGATGCTTCTGATGCTATTTTGGTGTTAAACTATAGTAAAAATGGTATTGATAATTATATTGGAGCAAGTGCTTTTGCAGAAACATTACACGCATTGGCAGAAGGAAAGAAAATATTTTTATTAAATCCAATCCCAAAACAACCATATATAAGTGGCGATTTGCATTGCTTAGATATTAGTGTAATAAATGGTGATTTGAGCCTAATATAGTAGATAACAAAAGCTCATCAATTTTGTTTTATGGTAATGATATATGAAAAAAAAAGCCCAAGTTAATCTTGGGCTTTTTTGTTTTTGTTTGCTTATTGTGGGCCAGCAGTTACATTTTCGCCAATAAAGTTGGCATCAATATAATCATCTCCACATTCATTGTTTATGCAACGTCTAAGAACCGTAGCAGAGCTATTCTCACTTTGTCCTTTTATGCTCATTCCTGGGACAAAGTTTTCTATTACTTTTATCTTAAATGTGGCATAGGCAATAGTGTCGTTAGCATCACTAAAATATATTTTTATATTGTATGTGCCACGGCTTCCTGGCATAGGAGTGCCAACAAATACGCTTTTTTCTTCGTCATAATCGAGCCATTGAGGAAGAGGTGCATCATTTACAAGTCCTGCTTTGCTAACAGTCTCACCCTCAAAGTCTGCACGTTCAAACATCTTCTCATCTACCTCAACAGTAAAAGTCTTGCCACTTTCTACAACCATATCTGGCAAATATTGGGTAGAAGACATATTAACAGGAGGGCGTTTGCTTGGAATGTTTAGCAAATATGGGCGATTATCTGGCAAGAATTTGCCATCTGACCATTTTTCTAAATTGCGACGTAGATATACAGCAATTTGAGAAGGTTTTTCGTTTAGCATAAAGTATGGAACTGCATCTAGACCAATTGTTGAATATAGATTGCCTAGAGATTCTTGCAAGTCGGCATAAGACTTAAATGCTTTTATCTCATCTTCGATTGCTCTTGCTGCCTCAAATTGACTTTCTGCATCTTGGCTACCAACAGCTAGAGTAAAGTCTTCGGCAATATTTTCTGATGTGCTAGCAATTTCTAGATCTATTTGATAATCTTCTAGTGCCATAATGTATTGTGCCCAAGATACATAAACTTGGCTAAGTATGATTGAGCTGATACGTTGGCGACGTAGGTTTTCTAAGTCTATAAGAGATGGGTTTGCAACATCTTCAAAAACGCTCATTCCAATTTCACGAGCTTGTCTTGACCACATTTGGTTATAAAACTCGGGGTCAGATTTGTATTGTTTTAGACCAGGGTCTTTGAAGTCTTTGGTTACAATTTTTAGACGGTCGATAGATGTGGCGATATCGTGCTCTCTTAATTCAGGACGGTTATTTAGTGCTAACCATTCTAAGTGAGATAAGTTGCTTTTGATTTTTGGTAAATCAAAGTTGCCATATTCTGAGCCAACAAGTCTAAACTCGGTAGAAGGATGAAAACCCATTAAGCTAGCTAAGCGAGTTTGTGCAGTTTGAATGCTTCTTTTTGTGCTAGAAAGCTCCTTAATAGATTCCATATATTTTCTTTTTTTGACCAAAGTTTCGATATCTAATGAGCCGTTAGTTTTGCTAAGTTGTATTTCTTGCGAATATATCTCGTCTACTTCTAGTGTCATAAACTCTATCATGTTATCTACAACAGGTATAAGTTTTTGGGCAATTAGAGTCTTCCAATATAGGGTTCTGGTTTCTTGCAAGATGTTGTGGATAACTTTGCGAGTTTCTTCATAAGCAACACTTGCAGTAAAGTCTTTGTTCTGGCTTTGGCAATAAACTAATGTCAAATCAAGAATGTTCCATGTAACTTTTAGGTCAGGGCTAAGAGAATCGGAGTTTGTGTCGTTTATGTATCCTGCATTGCTAACAATTTCTGGCAAGCGGTTAACTGGAGATAACCCAGCACGAATAACGCTGTCTTCGTAACTAATTAAGCGTCTACTATAATTGTATTTGAGTGACAAAGCCATTGCCATATATAAATCTATTGGCTTTTCAATCTTGTTAGGTGTGCTAACAAACATATTTTGCATGTCTACGTCAATTCTAACTGCTCTATCCCAATCGTTGTAATAAGCAGTAGCAGGATTATTGTCTTGCTCTATAGAAATTGTTTCTGTGCTTGTGTTTGTTTGTCCGCAAGCAGATAGAAATAAGGCTGTTGCAAGTATCGATAGTATTAGTTTTTTCATTATTTGGACCCCTTTTATACCAATATAATTACATATTTACACTAATTTTTTACAAAATGGTAGTATTTTTTGCAATATAACACTATTTATTTGATTTTATTCTTATTCTTGTATATAAATTATATTAAGTAAGTGCAATAATTATAGATAAATAAAAAAATGATTGATATATTTAGAACGATTTTCAAATATAAAGAAAAGCAAAGTCCAGACAAATTGGGGTATTTTCCAGAAAGGGTCCATGTCGATGCTATGCCAGAAAGACGCTACTTGTGGACCTCTAGGTTCTTGGTTATATTTGCGTCTTTTTCAGTGTCATTAAACATGATGATAGCTAGTTCTCTTTATGTTATGTTGCCTCAAAGAAGTGCATCTCC
>CAYJKS010000101.1:0-4575 GCA_964370705.1 uncultured Azospirillaceae bacterium | reverse complement strand
GGCGAGTTTACTTTAAGCAAAATAGCTCAAATTTGTGGAGCAACACTAAAAGATGCCTCTAATGCCAATATTGTTATTAGTGATCTAAATACTATGGATGATGCTAGCAAAGGAGAAATTTGTTTTTTTTATGATAAAAAGAAAAAACAAGATGCTCAAAACATAAAAGCGACTGCTTGCATAACTACACAAGACCTAGAGTCTTTTGTGCCAAATAATGTTGTTACTTTGATTGTAGACAATCCAAAGGTGGCTTTTCTTAATTTGAACACGGCAATGTATTCAGAAAAAAAACCACAAGCAACAATTGCTTCTAGTGCAAAAATTGATGCAACAGCTGAGCTTGGAGACAACTGCTTTGTTGGCGAATATGTTGTAATTGGCAAAAATGTTAAGATTGGTAGTGGTGCAGTTATTGAGCCATTTACAGTTATTGGTGATTCTTGTCAAATTGGTAGCAATTGCCGTTTTGGTGCAAATTCTTCTGTAGCATATGCAATTATGGGTAATGATTGTTATGTTTATAGTGGTGCAAGGATTGGTCAAGATGGTTTTGCTTTTCAGACTATTGGAGGTGTTCACAAAAGAATACCGCAACTAGGCAGAGTAATTATTGGCAATGATGTAGAAATTGGAGCCAATGCCTGTGTAGATAGAGGTGCGTTAGGAGATACAATTATTGGCGATGGTTGCAAGATTGATAACCTTGTTCAAGTAGCTCATAACGACAAAATTGGAAGAGGATGTATTTTGGTTTCTATGACAGGAATAGCCGGTAGCACCACTTTAGGTGATTATGTTGTTTGTGGTGGGCAAGTAGGTATTGCTGACCATATTAGCATTGGCTCTGGTGCACAAATTGCTGCTCAATCTGGCGTTATTAGGAACTTAGAAGCAGGCTCTGTTGTGATGGGAACACCTAGTGTTCCACTAAAAGATTTTATGAAACAATCGGTATTTTTACAAAAAAGTATCAAAAAATAATTTATAGAAAGGAAAAGAAAATTATGTCAGAAATAAAAACATATCATATCGAAGATATTTTGAATTTTTTACCTCACCGTTATCCATTTTTGTTGTTGGATAGACTAGAGGTTGAAGTTGTTGGAGAAAAAGGCGTTGGTATAAAAAATGTTACGATGAATGAAGAGTTCTTCCAAGGTCACTTCCCTGGTAACCCAATTATGCCAGGTGTTTTGCAAGTAGAAGCTATGGCTCAAACTGCAGGTGCAATAATTTCTGCAAGCAAAGAAAACTTAGAAGAAAAACCTGGTGTTTTGTTTATGTCTATCAATAACGTAAAATTCCGCAAACCAGTAAAACCTGGTGATCAACTAAGAATGCACGTAGAAAAAGTTAGCAGCCGTCGCAATGTTTTTGTTTTTAAGGGCGAAGCAAAGGTAGATGATAAAGTAGTTTCTTCTGCAGAATTTACAGCAATGATTGTTTAGTCTATAAACAAGTCAAAAAAAGCTCCTAGATAATTTAGGAGCTTTTTTATTGTCACTCTCGTGTTTGACACGGGAGTCCACCTTCAAACATGCCGTATGTAGACAAATGGATTGTCGTATCAAGTGCGACAATGACGAGGGGGGGGTGTCTGGTCAAGCCAGACAATGACGGGGAGAGGAGTGCGATAATGACAATTGTATATAAATATAAGGAGAATAAAAAATCCTTTGTCTTTTCAAACAAAGGATTTTTTTGGTTATTTATAAGGCTTTTTTTAGCCCCTTAATTGCCTCATCTATGTTTTGGGCATTACTACCACCAGTTTGTGCCATATCTGGGCGACCACCGCCACCGTTTGCCCCAATAATAGGAGCAATTTCTTTTATTAGCTCTACGGCAGAATATTTGCTAGTTAAGTCATCAGTAACTCCAATTACTGCAGATACTTTGCCACCACTCTCACTAAACAAAGCAATAACACCAGATTTTAGCCTATCTTTAATCTCATCAATAAAAGCTTTTAGCTCTTTGGGAGAAACATTACTAATTTGCTTAGCAACAAAATTGATGCCATTTACAACTTCAACATCATCTTTGCTTCCGTTTGCAGTTTTGCTACTAACAAGATCTTTTTTTAGTTTGAGAATATCTGCTTCTAACTTTTTGTTGTCTTCGATTAAGTTACAAATTCTTGTTTCTAAATCATTTGGTGTAGATTTTAGAATTTTTGCAATAGCATGAAGTTTTTCTTCTATTGCAAGAATATGTTCTTCTGCAGCATCACCAGTCAAAAATTCTATACGTCTAACTCCCGAAGCAACAGCAGATTCTGATACAATGTTGAAGTATCCAATATCACCAGTTGCATCAACGTGAATACCGCCACATAGTTCAACAGAAAAACAATAATCATTACTAGATTCTAGGCTAACAACACGAACAGTTTCACCGTATTTTTCTCCAAACAAAGCCATAGCCCCTTTTTCTATTGCTTCATCAGGAGACATTAGTCTTGTAACAGTCTTATGGTTTTGGCGGATTGCTTTGTTTACTTCTTTTTCTATTTCTAATATTTCTTCTGCAGATATTTGCTTGTGATGAGACAAGTCAAATCTTGCTCTGTCGGCGGCTACTAGAGAGCCTTTTTGAGTTACGTGTTTGCCTAATTTTTCTCGCAAAACTTTGTGCAAAATATGTGTAACAGAGTGGTTAGCTTTTACTTTGTTACGATGATGCTCATCAACCTCAAAATTAGCAATTGTGTCTACTTGAGCAGCTCCTGAGACAAGTTTGCAAACATGAACAACTAAACCATCAAGTTTTTTCTTAGTGTCTGTAACTTCTGCTACAAAGTTTTGATTACTAATTTTACCAATATCGCCAACTTGACCGCCAGATTCGCCATAAAAAGGAGTTTGGTTAGAGATTAGATAAAATTCTCCTTCATTAACCTGGCTTACTTCTTTGCTATCTTGCACAAGAGAAAGAATTTGCCCTTCTGCTTTGGTTGTTTTGTATCCCATAAATTCTGTTGAGCCAAATTTGTCTGCTAGTTCAAACCAGATTTTTTCAACACCTGCATCACCGCTTCCTGCCCAGTTTTTTCTAGCTTCTGCTTTTTGTTTTTCCATAGTTGAGTTAAAGCCATTAGTATCAACACCAATGTTTCTAATTCTTAGGGCATCTTGGGTCAAATCTAACGGAAAACCATATGTATCATATAGCTTAAAAGCAACTTTGCCATCTAAGGTGCTTCCTTCGTCCATGTTTTTGGTTTCTTCATTTAATAGATGAAGTCCTCTGTCTAATGTTTTGATAAATCTTGTTTCTTCTGTTTTTAGTGTTTCTGTAATAAGAGCATCTGCACGGTATAATTCTGGATAAACTTCACCCATTTCTTTTTGCAAAGTAGGAAGAAGCTTATACATCATTGGCTCTTTTACGCCCAAGATATGAGCATGTCTCATTGCACGACGCATAATTCTTCTCAACACATAGCCACGTCCTTCATTTGAGGGCAAAATACCATCAGCAATCAAAAAGCTAGCAGCTCTGATATGGTCTGCAATAACATTATGAGATGCTTTTAGAGGGCCATTTGGATCTGTGCTAGCAAGATTAGCAATTGCTTCTTTGATGTTTACAAAAAGATCAATATCATAGTTAGAATGTACGCCTTGCAAGATTGCAGAAACACGTTCTAAACCCATTCCTGTATCAATAGAAGGTTTTGGCAGGGCAATTCTACTTCCGTCTGCTTGATCTTCGTATTGCATAAATACGTTGTTCCAAATTTCTATATATCTGTCGCCATCTTCTTCCTTAGATCCAGGTAGTCCTCCCCAAACCTTATCTCCGTGGTCAAAAAAGATTTCTGAACAAGGTCCACAAGGTCCTGTTTCACCCATTTGCCAGAAGTTATCTTTGGTCGCAATTCTAATAATTCTGTCATTGCTAAGTCCAGACACTTTTTTCCAGATATCAAAGGCCTCATCATCTGTATGATAAACTGTTGTAACAAGCCTGTCTTTAGAAAATCCTAGTTCTTTGGTTACAAGCTCCCAAGCAAACGCAATTGCTTCTTCTTTGAAGTAATCCCCAAAAGAAAAGTTGCCAAGCATTTCAAAAAAAGTATGGTGTCTTACTGTATAGCCAACATTGTCTAAGTCGTTATGTTTTCCGCCAGCCCTAACACATTTTTGAGAGGTGGTAGCTCTTTTGTAGTCACGGGTTTCTGCACCTGTAAAAATATTTTTGAACTGAACCATACCCGCATTAGTAAACATTAATGTAGGGTCATTATCTGGCACAAGAGCAGATGAGGGCACAACTTTGTGTCCGTTTTTTTCAAAATAATCCAAAAAAGTTTTTCTAATTTTATTTACGGTATATGTCATAACAACTTTCTTTCTTAATTTTTATTGTATTTGAAACACTTTAAATTAAACTTATGTTTGTGTCTATAAAAATGTTGCAAATTATGCCAAACTAGTATATTTTTTGCATAAAGAATAAAAGTATTTAGGAGTTTTGGGTGAAAAGAAATAACGACGGAATAGCTATTTATGAGCAAAAGGATTTTTCTGGAATGCAAAAAGCAGGGGCTTTGGCAGCAGAGGTCTT
>CAYJKS010000100.1:1313-4580 GCA_964370705.1 uncultured Azospirillaceae bacterium | reverse complement strand
GCAACTTCTTTTATTGGTGCAATCAAAGATTCTGGTGCACTGTTTGTTTGAGCAACATCTTCTTTTTTTATCTCAACAACTTGTTCAATTTTTAGGCTTTCTACAGCTTCAATATTAATTTGTTCTGGCATAGATATAACTTTTTCTACCACTTCCTTTTGAGATGTGCTTTCTATAATGTCATAAACCTTTTTGTCTTGGCTTGGCACGTCTATTGTTCCTGGGTCAACAGGTAAGGTTTTTGCTTGAATTTGAGGTCTTCTAATAACAATAGTTTCTTGACTTTTTGCAGAATCGTATTTTGGTGACAAAATAAACCAACCAGCAATTCCTGCCATAACAAGTCCGGCTAATGCCCCAATAAAAAGACTACGAGAACCATTGATTTCGTTATTTCTTTCTTCTATATCAAAATTAACTTGCTTTTGACGAAACTCATTTAGAACATCTTCGTCTTCTTTTTTATAATTAGATTCAAAATCATTAAACATATTCAACCCTCTATTTATTCCCCAATATTTTGCTGTTAAATAAATATTACTTTTAATCAGCATAAAAATAATATACAGTATAAAGTATAAATTAGTAAAGGCATAAATTATGAAAATTGCAACCTATAACATAAATTCTATTAATGCGAGGATAGATAGTTTTATAAATTGGCTAAAAATATGTAGTCCAGATGTTGTTTTGCTACAAGAAATAAAATCTCAATTTGACAATTTTCCATTTTTTGAGCTTCAGTCAATTGGATATTATGCCAAAATTGTTGGGCAAAAGAGTTATAATGGCGTAGCAATAATTAGTAAGCACAAAATAAATCTAACCCTAGAAGCCTTGCCAAACCTAGAAGATGATAATGCGCGTTATATTGAGGCTCAAATAAACGTAGACAACATAAACTACCTTGTTGCTTCAATATATTTGCCTAATGGCAACCCTCCATACAATGCCCCTAATGACAATTCTAAATTTGAGTATAAACTAAAATGGATGGACGCTTTTTATAAACACGCAAAAAACCTATTAACCCTTGATATGCCTGTTATCTTAGGTGGCGATTTTAACACAATCTTGACTAATGATGATGTGTATAATCCAGAAGCATTCAAAAATGATGCCTTATTTAAGCCAGAAGTCAAACAAAGAATAAAAGCCCTCAAATATCTTGGATATTATGACGCATTTCGATGCCTGCACCCTCTAGAAAACGGTTATAGCTTTTGGGAATATGCAGGTAACGCCTTTAAGGCAAACTTGGGCATGAGAATAGATTATTTGTTCTTATCTCCTCTTGCTGTAGACAAACTACAATCTTGTTATGTTGACAAATCCTTAAGAGCTGCGGACAAGCCATCTGATCATACAACTATTATAGCAGAGTTAAAAAAATGAGCACAAAACCAAAACCAAAAGAATCTTCTTATATAATATTTAAGGTCGTAGAAATTGATGAAGATGGAGAAATTGTTACTACTCCCATAAATGGCGAATATAAAACAAGCAAATTTTATACCAAAAGCAACAAAATAACCCCTGCACTTACACTTGGTGACGAGTTTTTGGGCAAGTTCAAAAAAAGAAGCAGTGGAGTTTTTGTTCGCCCAATTTCTAGATATAAGCCAAACCAAAAAGAATCAAACTCAAATATTTTTGCAGTCATAGAAAAAAAAGACTATCTTTGCTATGCTTGCCCCATAGAAAGAGGTCAAAAACCATATATTATTTCTAATGGAAAACAGCTCAAAAATGGCGATTTGGTTGAGATTGACCCAATTATTAACTCAAGCAAAAGACAAGCTAACTTAATAAAAAGTCATGGCTCATACAGTCTTGATATTATCAACGAGCTCCTAATTACACAAAAATATAATATTGAAAACACATTTAGTTTAGAGGCTATGTCAGAATGCAAAAATTTTGCTGATTTTGAACAAGACAAAAACAGAGAAAACCTTACACATCTTCCATTTGTAACCATAGACGGAGATGATTCTAAAGATTTTGATGATGCTGTTTATGCCAAAAAAACTCAAAATGGTTTTGAGATTATTGTCGCTATTGCCGATGTTTCTTTTTATGTAAGCCCACAAAGCGAGCTAGATAAACAAGCCTACAAAAGAGGGAACTCTGTTTATTTGCCACAAATGGTTATTCCGATGCTACCAGAGATTTTGAGCAATGAGTTATGCTCCCTAAAACCAAAAGTAAACCGCCCTGTTTTGGCCTGCTTTATTACAATTGATAAAAACGGCAATATGAAAAACTATGAGTTTAAGCGAGGAATTATCAACTCTCATGCAAGACTAACATACAAAGAAGTAGAAGATGCAATTCTTGGCAAACTTAATGACAATACAAAAGGTATTTTTTCAACCGCAATACAACCAATTTATGAAGCATATTTTGCACTAGAAAAAGCTAGAGAAAAAAGAGGAACGCTAGAAATAACAACCTCAGAAATAAAAATAAAGTTCGATAAAGCAAAAAATATTACTGGTATAGAACTACAAAAAAACCTCACAAGTCATAAAATAATCGAAGAATTTATGATACTTGCAAATGTGGCTGCAGCAAAAGCATTAGGCAAAGCAAAAGTCTTGGCAATGTATAGAGTACATGACAAACCATTAGAAGAAAAGCTAAAGGAGCTAAAACCGCTACTCACTAGCCTAAAACTTAACCTTCCAGATTGGGCTGCAATAAAGCCTCAGCATCTAAATAATCTCATCAAATTTGGGCAAAAAAACAAATATAATTCCTTTATCAATGACATTGTTTTAAGATTGCAATGTCAAGCAAAATATAGTCCGCATAATATTGGTCACTTTGGTCTAAACTTACCAGAATATGTGCACTTTACATCACCAATTAGAAGATACGCAGATCTTTTGATTCATAGAGCATTAGTTTATGCTTGTAAAATTGACAAAGATTATAATATAATTAGCCTAAATGCTATGGAAGAAACTGGTGATCATCTTGTATCTACAGAAAGAAAAGCCGTTGCAGTTGAAAGAGAAATTACAGCAAGATATTTATCTTTGTATCTAAAACCACTAGTTGGCATTGATATGGAACTAACAATTAGCGGGTTTAGCAATGCAGGAATCTTTGTAAAAATTAATGATATTGGGGCAGAAGGGCTTATTCCTATGAGAACCCTGCCAAATGATTATTATAAAATCTTTGATGCAAATAGCGTCTTAAAAGGCTCTAAAACAAGGCTAAAATTACAACTTGGTGATGAAATAAAAGCAACACTAA
>CAYJKS010000100.1:0-1303 GCA_964370705.1 uncultured Azospirillaceae bacterium | reverse complement strand
CACCTATTACTGGAGGACTTATATTTGAATATAATCCCCCAAAAACAAAAACAAAAGCAAAAACAACTAGCTCAAAAAGGGCTAAAAAAACAAAACAAAAAGGCAAATAAAATGAAGAAAATAATATTAGTAATACTTACAATCTTAATCTCTTTTTCTGCAAAAGCTAATGATAAAGATATGATTGCAGCTGCTTATAATACTATTATTGCAAACTCAATCAATGAGGTATCAGCAGAAGACATTATGTTTGCTGGAATTAAGGGTCTATCAAATATAGACAGTAGCCTTAAATTTTCTAATACAAAAAAACGTATTTATTTGTATCAAAACCAACAAAGAATTGGATTATGGAAAAAACCACAAACCAATAATGATTTTAGGGCTTGGCTGGAACTAACCAACAAAATAATTGATGATACAAAAAAACAATCTCAAAAACTAAAAGATTTTGACTATAAAATTGCAGATAATATTATATTAGAATCTGTAAAATACCTAAATGATGATTCAAATTATTATCCAACAATCGATGAACAAACCAAATCTGATGGCAAAAATCGCAATATGAACTTTTTTAGCCGTATGATAGAAGACAAAATATTATATCTTAGAATTGGGCAGTTTGACAAACACACAATTAAATATATGCAAAAAGCAATAAATAACCACAAAAACGCTCAAGGGATAATACTAGACCTAAGAGGCAACCCTGGAGGCGCACTTAATGTAGCTCTTAGAGTTGCTCAACTATTTATTGATGATGGAATCATTACCTCTGTTAGAGGAACTCAAGACCAAAATGTAAAGTATTATACCTCTAGCAGTCAAACCGATTTTAATCTACCAATGGCAATACTTATAGATGGGCAAACAGCATCTTCTGCAGAAGTTTTGACAGCTGCATTAAAAGAACAGCTACAAGCAGATTTGGTAGGAACTAGCACCTTTGGAAAAGGCAGCGTGCAAGAAATGTATAGCTTTGAAAATGGCGGCAAGTTGGCCCTTACCTCAGCATATTTTTATACTCCATCTGGAAAAAAAATAGACAAGGTTGGTATTTTTCCTGATTTTTGCACATATAGAGTCCAAAATGCTGCCGATAAATCTATAAACAATTATAGCGAAATTGTTTGTGGTAAAGAAAATCGCAGCTCAAATGAATCTGATGTTGACTTAGCGGTGTCTATTATAAACTCCAAACTCATACCTGAGATACCAAACTTATCTAGCAAGGCAAAATAAATGATTTTTGGTATAATTGGTTTGGGACTATTGGGGGGATCTTTTTCTTATAGTCTAA
>CAYJKS010000099.1:0-4588 GCA_964370705.1 uncultured Azospirillaceae bacterium | reverse complement strand
CAAAAATCATTACAAATCCAGAAAAAACAGATTTTGTTAAAACTGAATTGCTAAAACTAATTCCAATAACCCTAAAAGAAGAAGGTTGCATAAACTATAACCTTCATCAAGATAACCAAAACAAAAACTTTTTTATGTTTTATGAAAATTGGGAATCTAGAGAACTTTGGCAACAACACATGAAATCACAACATCTAGCAGACTACAAAGAAGCAACTCAAGGATGTGTTGATGTTTTTGAAGTTTATGAGATGAGCATGATTGACTAACAAAATTTACAAAAGGGGTGCTTACAAAGAACTAGGCTCCCCTTTTAACTTATGCAAAAGCTCATCTGCATTAAGAGCAGGTATTACCTGCTGGCCAAATTGAGATAAAATCTCTTCTCTTAAGATTTGATGCTCCATATATGCCACAACCGTCATGTTTGCTCTTATTCCAGCAGTAATCCCTGCTTTTGAATCCTCTACTACAATACAATCTTTTGGGCTTGCTCCCATTTTTTGAGCAGCATACAAAAACACATCTGGCTCTGGCTTGCCTTTGCCACCAAGTGCTTCTATCTCTATTGAGCTAAAAATTGTTTTTGGGTCAAAATAACTATCAAGCCCCCATTCTGCCAATCTTCTTAAAATTGCTTTTTTAGAAGAGCCACTTGCAATACACATATTTATTTTGTTATTTTGCAAGAATCTAAAAACTTCTTCAATTCTTTTTGTCGGTTTATTATTTTGTTCTAATTCCTTTTCGGCAGACTTTCTAATAGCAACAGCTTCTGCAGTAGCAATATCAATCGCAAATTTTTCTTGCATAATAGCGGACTTTGTTTTTATGCTAACACCAGAAAACAAAGAAAAAGCTTCTTCTTTGTTAATTGGCATATTGTTATGCTCCAAGATGCGAATAATTGCTCCAACATATATATACTCAGAATCCCACAACACACCATCAAAGTCAAAAATGACTGTTTTGCTCATAAATTTAACTCCAATTTTTATTAAAATAATTCTTAAACTTTGCAATATCGTCAATAACTCTTTGCATATTTTCTTTGTTTTGTAAAAGTTCTGGCGTTTTTTTTATCAACTCACCTAATACACTATATTTATCATCAATACTAACCAAGTCATGAAGAGGAATAAAAACAAAATGAACATGTCCGTTTGGTTTTTCATAAAACATATTAGCCATTTTTGTGCAATTATATATTTCTAAAGTTGCTTTTTTTATCAAAACAAAAAATTTATGAAGCTCATCAATCTCAGCTTTGTCTAAATCCATATAGTTAGATACATGTCTCATTGGTGACACTACAACCATTCCAGGATATGGGGTCTCAAAGTCGTGGCTCAAGTCCCATAACTTGGTCTGAAAAATTCGTCCTTCAACAAATTTTGTATTATCCATAACCACGCAACCTGCACAATCTACATTTATTTCTTCATTAAAAATAGTCTTAAACCTCATTAGCATGTCCTTTATCTTAGTTTTGCTATTGTCTATGTTAGTCAAATTTTTATAAAAGTAAATCAAAAGAAAAAAAATATTATTTGCCACACATAATTTTTGCAAAAAAACTTGACAAAAAATTTTTTTTGCAGTATATATAAGACTTAAACAACATATTATGAGCAAGATTATTGATTTTTACAAAGAGAATACAGATTTTATATTCTCTGAGGCAGTTAAGACTATTGACTTCGGTCTTAACAGAAACTGCAACCGTGCGTCTAGATGCCCATGGTGCCCAAATAATAATATTAACAAGAAATCAGATGAGATGATAATCTCTGATGAAAATCTTGTTAGTGCTCTTATCAACTTAAAAGCAGCTGGTTTTGACGGAAACTTCTCTCTTAACCGCTACAATGAGCCTTTTTTGTTGAACACTTTGAGCGAAAAAGTTGCTATAATTCAGCAACATTTTCCAAATAGTGTCATCTCTTGCAACACCAATACGGAGTTGTTAACAAGAGATATGTTAGAAAAAGTTTGCAAAGCAGGTATGTCTACCTTGCGTATGCAAATTTATCCTGACAATCAAAATGAAATTGATAATTTTTCTGAAGATTGGGTTTTGCCCAAACTGATGAAGATATCAGAGAGATTGGGACTTAAGGCAACGCAAACCGACATTCTCGATGGGTATTACTATGAGTATATCTTCGAGGCTCCCGAAGATTGGGGTTATGGAGGAAAGCAACCAAAACTAATCATCTATGCAAAGAACCTATCTAAATTAGGTTGTAGCAGAGGTGATACAGTAAAGTCTCTTTCTGCTGAACCTCGCTTAGAGGGTTGTGGTCAAATTGGCAAGTTTTTAGCAATAGATCCTGATGGTTCTGTTAGCTACTGCACCAATTTGACGGGTAAAATGCTTGGAATTAAGAAACATGAAGATATGATTATTGGAAATATCTTTGATGAAGATATTTTAGATATCTACTCTAGAATTGTTTCTCATGCCAAGATAGTATCTGCTCCTTTTACAAAAGAAAGCCAGAAACTATACCCACTATGCGTTACTTGCGGTTTTATGCCTCACGTAAGCCAAATAAACAAACTCAAAGCGAGTTTGTAAATTATTAACAAAAAAAATTTTTTACAAGATGATTTTTAACAAAATAAATTCGGATAACAAGAACTATCCATTAGAGCTTAGCCTTGGGCTAGAGGCTCTAAAAAAAGTTCTAAAAAGCAAAAACTTCGAGGTTGGCAAGGAAATCCATGTCAACTCTTGGATGCGACTAATCCCGCAAGCGGGCAAAAAAGGAGTAGAGATTGTAGACAGTGAGGTTCACGCCCGCTATCATGATATCTTCTTCTTGGCAAAAGGGCGAGAACTAACAGTTTTTCAAGGACATATGTCTTTTGAAGAAGCTAATGAAAAGTTTGGACCAGCTCGCTCAGGCAAGTTTGATGAAGCCAAAGATATTGGTTTTGTTCAACTTGACAGATCGGTGAACGCCGTCTGGAACGTCCTTGATAGAGAGCATTTTGCTTATTATGCTCCAGGTGATTACCATGCGAGCCAAATAAGCATGGCACCCAATGAGGAAGTTGTAAAATTGGTCGTAAAAATCTTGGATAAGAAATATCTTACCCAAGAAATGCTATCCGATTTTGAAGCTGATCTTCAAAATTTGTAAAATATAAGATTGAAGTTCTACTGACTAGGTCAGTAGAACTTCTTTTTTTGCCTCTTTATAAGATTGGCTGGCTTGAGCAGACAATCCATTTATTCCCTCCCACTGTCATTGTCGCACCTCTCCGCTTGTCATTGTCTGGCACTTTTTTATTTTTGTCATTGTCGCACTTGATGCGACAATCCACTTGTCAACATAGGGTGTGCTTATAGGTGGACTCCCGTGTCAAGCACAGGAGTGACAAATAAAGGGTGTCGGATAATGACAACGTAGGGTGTCGAGTTTAATCTACTCAACTCAACAAAAATAATAAGCCCAAAATCATCGATATTTGGGCTTATTTATCAACAAAGAGCTATTATTTCTCTTTCAAATTTAATTTTAAATGCAACTCTTCTAACTGTGATTCATCCACAAAATTCGGAGCCTGCATTAATAAGTCTTGAGCCTTACCATTTAGTGGGAAGATAATAACATCTCGTATAATTGGCTCGTCTAAAACCAACATAACTGTTCTATCTATTCCAGGAGCACAGCCTGCGGGAGGAGGAGCACCAAACTTAAACGCACTAATCATGCCTCCAAATTTGTTGTCAACAACGCTATTATCATAGCCTGCAATCTCAAACGCCTTATACATTACTTCTGGCTCATGGTTTCTGACTGCACCAGAAGCAAGCTCAACCCCGTTACAAACCAAATCATATTGATAAGCCAAAATATCTAGAGGATTTTTATTAAGTAAGTCGTCCATTCCACCTTGTGGCATAGAAAATGGATTGTGCGAGAACTCTACTGCACCAGTTTCTTCGTTTTCTTCATACATCGGATAATCTACAATCCAGCATAAACGGAAGGTTTTTTCTTCGATTAAACCCAAGTCTTCTCCAGCTTTGGTCCTAATTCTGCCAGAAATTTTTGTGACTAATTTTGAGCCGCCAACCATAAAAATAACAGCATCGCCCAACTTTGCACCAAATGTTGATTTTAGCTCTTCTAATTTTTCTTGGCTAAAGAACTTTGCTATTCCTTTGCCTTCAGCAGTCAAGCCTATCCAAGCTATTCCACCAAGCTCGTTTTCTTTAGCAAAAGCATCTAGTTTATCAAAAAATGAACGAGGTTTTTCTGCCTGATTAGGCAAAACTATTGCCCTAACCTTTTCTCCACCTTCTACTTTTGAATCATATAACCCAAATCCTGAGTTGCCAAAAAATGCTGTTGCATCTTGAATAATCAATGGGTTGCGCAAGTCTGGCTTATCTGTTCCATACTTCATCATTGTGTCTTTGTATGCAATTCTCATATAAGGTGCTTGGTCTACTGATTTGCCATAAGCAAACTCATTAAAAACGGCATTCATTGGGTATTCTACTGCCTTTAGCACATCATCTTGAGTTGCAAAAGACATCTCCAAATCTAGTTGATAAAACTCTCCAGGAGAT
>CAYJKS010000098.1:0-4639 GCA_964370705.1 uncultured Azospirillaceae bacterium | reverse complement strand
TCTTCTTTATAAAAAAAATCACCAGTCATAGAACACCCCTTTTTATACACTATGTCTTTAGTTTATGTATAATTTGCTTCTTGTCAAATATTATAGCTATATAATGCGCATTTTTAGCATTATAAAATCATTAGAAAGTGTTGAAGATGTCACTTCAATGTTTTTTCCATCACCCCTATTTAGCTCAAAGCTAGATTGAGGATTAGATAAGATATGGTTATAGATGCTGTTTTTTAGCTCTTGCCAATCATTTTCATTAGCAAAAAACTTTTTATAAGTATCTAGCAAATTGAGTATTGTTGGCTCTTTTTGTAGCATAACCTCATCTGCATCCCACAAATCTACATAAGATTTATTATAAAACTTTACTTTTCTGTCGGCAGAAAAAATTATAACCCCAGCTTGAAGCACATCTAGCATTTCTTGCTGAATAGCAACCAAAGAATTGTATTCTCTTCTGGCAGACAAATGTTTAGAAATATCTTCAAAGGCAAAAACCAAGCCACCTTTGGGAAATGGGGCTCTTAGTCTTCTTAGGCTTCTATTGTCTGGCAAATGAATAAAGTCCTCTTTAGGCTCGATAATAAAATTAAACTCTTCTTGCTCATCGCTTTTATAGTGCAAATAATCTGAGACCTCGGGGGCAAGCCTTTTTTCTCTTAGCAAATCCAAAAAAGAACCATAGCTAGGATTAGTGTCTAGCCAAGATTCATCCAAACGCCAAAGCTTAGCAAAAGCACTATTATAAAACTCTAACTTATATTGACCATTAAAAACTGCAATAGCGGTATCTAGTGAGCTCAAAATCTCTAAATGGGCTGTTTGTGCTTGTTTTAGGTTTCTTTTAAGATTATCTAGGTCACTTATATCGATTAGAGCTCCAGATGTTGCAATTTTATCTAAGCTATTTTCTGCCAAAAATGGCGTTTCTATTAGCTCATAGCAATTTCTGCTTCCATTTGCATCAATGTTTATTACTTTTTTTTGCTGCTTGTTGCTATTTTTTGCCTGAGCTGCAAATTCCTTAAAGTTAGTATTGTCACAAAGCTCAATATTTTGAGAAATAGCTACATCTCTATTGCTTATCTTAATCAGCTCAAGATATTTTTTATTAACATAATCAAGCTCCAGATTACTATTTCTTATCCACGCAGGATATGGCAAATTGTCTATTAGGCTCTCTAACATATATAAGCTTGCTTGTGCTTGTTCGTTTTCTTTTCTTAAATTGGTAATATATTGTGCCGCGTCAGAAACATCTCTAAACCAAACAATATCTCCATAAATATTACCATCGCTATCGTTTACCCTTGCACCACTTAGTTTTAGTCTTTTGCCTGTTTTTATTACAAAAACATCTTCAAAAGACACACCGTCGTCACACAAAAGCGTAATATATTTTAAGATTTTTTCAACATCATCTTTATAAAAAGTTTTTAAGACATGGCTAATACTAGAATTTATCCCTTGTGGTAAATTAAGCAAAACAGCCAGTCTTTTTGAGCAATATTCGACCACGCCACCTTGCGTTGACTTGTCATCCATATAAACAAAAGCAAAGTACCCGTCTTTGGATGTGTATAGGGTTTCTTCGTATCTTTGACTCAAGCGTTTTAGCAGATAGTTTTCTTTGCGAAGATAAAAATTCTTGGCTCCAATTATTGCCGTAATTACTACTAGCAATAAAGATACACCCAATATTATATACCATAATTCGGGTGCGGCGTAATACATGTCTAAAAATAAATCTATATTCATTTTGCTTTTTTTTGTTAAATTTTATTGTCTGTTTGCTAATTTTATAATATAAACGCAAATAGTAAAGAAATAAAAAATAAAAAAGTAGGAAATATGCTCAATTTAGCTTTTGATACAACAGCACGCAGTTGCTCTGTGGCTTTATGCAAAAAAAATATTATAATAGACAAGCAAGTTATAAAAATGGAATTTGGACAAGCTGAGGCTTTGTTTCCGATTATTGACAATATGCTCAAACGCAAAGAGCTAAAAGCTAACGACTTGCAATTGATTACTGTTTGCACAGGACCAGGATCTTTTACGGGGGTTCGCTCTAGCATCTCTGCAGCTAGAATGCTAGGATTTGCACTAAAAAACACGCAAATAACTGGCGTTTCTGCTTTTGAGACTTATATAGAAAGCCTAGAAGATGATGAACTTGCAGAAATAAACGCAGTTATTATAGAAACTAAAAGAGAAGATTTTTATTTTCAGACTTTTGATAACAAAAGACAAAAAACATCTCAACCTCAAGCCCTTGGATATAATGAGATTGTGGCACAATTAAGACACAAAAAAGTCACATTAATTGGCGATGGGGTAGAAAGATTTTTATACCAACCGTCTGGGCTTAGCCTTCATGTGATTAGAATGGAAGATTTTGCCCCCATAGAAATGCTTGCCTTTTGTGGTAACAAAAAATTTGAAGAAAAAAGAATCGACTATCCTAAGCCTCTTTATTTGCGCGCTCCAGATATTTGTATTAAAAATCTTTAGCTTAAACGCCAAGCATCTTTTATGTGGCAAAACCTAAAGGGAAGACTGACCAAAAAAGCGTCAAACCTAACATCAAAATTCTGATACTTTGAGTTTTTTTTCAAAAAAGACTCTGCCCCTCTAATAATTCTTTGTTGCTGTGCTGGGCTAATAGAATTAGCTGCAATATCTATTTTTTTGCGTTGCTTTACTTCAACAAAAACAATTAGATTTTTTTTGCAAGCCACAATGTCTATTTCTCCGCTACCAGTTTTTTTGCCAGTTATATAATTTGTTGTCACAATTTTATAAAACTTTATTGTCAATATTGCTTTTGCCAAAAACTCTGCCAATTTTCCTGCTCGATTATGCCTCATCTTTTATCCTTATTGCTAAGCCATAAACTTGATTCTTGTTTAACCCATATTCAGCAACAGTTTCTGCTACTGCTTGTTTTAGGCTTAGATTTAGCATTTTTTCTTTGAGGATTTTTTCAACATCAACCTCGCAAACAGTTGCTAAAACAGGCGGAGCAACTACTATTACAATCTCGCCTTTGGGAGGATTATTACTATAATAATCAATCAAGTCCGTGGCAGAAGAAGTTCTGGCTTCTTCAAACATTTTGGTTATTTCTCTAACCACAGAAACTTCTCTATTAGGATATATATCTTTTATTGCATTAAGGCTTTTTAGCAACCTTGGAGCAGACTCATAAAAAACCAAACTAGCGTCAATGTTTTTTAGCTCGTTTAATGTGTCTTGCCTTGCTTTTTCTTTATTAGGCAAAAACCCCGCGAACATAAATCTATTGGTAGGTAGTCCAGAAAGCTGCAAAGCACATATAATTGCGCAACATCCAGGAATCGTATAGGTTGCAACATTTTGTTCCTTACAAAGCCTAACTAATTTGTATCCTGGATCAGAAATAAGTGGTGAGCCTGCATCGCTCACCAACGCTACAGATTTGTTGTTTTGGACAATATAGTCTATAATTGATTGAGATTTTTCTTGCTCATTATAATCATGAAGTGGAACAAATTTTTTGTTTAATCCAATGCCCAACAAGCCAAACAGCTTTTTGGTTACCCTTGTGTCTTCGCAAGCAACATAGTCAACTTCTCTCAATATTGAGATTGCTCGCTCCGATATATCTTTTATGTTGCCGATTGGGGTTGCAACTATATATAAACCTTTTTTCATAAAATCTTCTTCATCTCTTTACATTTTGTGTTTTTTTGATTAAATTGATTATGGTAATTGTTTTATATTTTGGGATAAAATGCAAGTGTTTAAAAAATTTTTTATATTAAGCGTAGTCGCCTTACTAGTTGGATGTGGCGCAAACAACACACAAAAATCTTTTTTTGTTAGAGAAGTTGCAATGCCTTCTGAGATAGATACATCTGTTCTTTCTCAAAATAGTTTTAGGGTTGGCGTTTTGTTGCCACTAACAGGTGGTTCTGCAAAATATGGGCAAGGATTGCAAAATGCTGCTATTATGGCTTTTGAAGATATGAATAATCCAGATCTTATCTTGCAATTTTATGACACAAACAGCACTCCTCAGGGTGCCAAAGAAGCTGCAAAATTGGCAATCAAACAAGATGTTGAGCTTATTATTGGACCTTTGAGCGCTCAAAATGTGCAAGCAATTTCTTCTCAGACTAAAAGGGCTAATGTGCCTGTTATTACTTTTTCTACAAACTCAGATGTTCTAGAGTATGAGGTTTATGGTATTGGACTACTTGTAGATGAACAGGTTACTAGAATTATGTCTTATGCGGGGCAAAAAAACTTGCAAAAAATTGCCTTGCTTGTTCCAGACAATAAGGTGGGGCTTATTACTATAAAATCAGCCATAAAACAATCAATTATTGATGGAACACAAATTGTTCGAATCGCTTATTATAATCCAGATGATTCAGATTTTTCGGCAATTGTTGCAATGCTAACAGATTATCAACAAAGAAGTGAGCCAATCAAAAAAGAAAAAGAGCTACTTTTAGAATTGTCTAAATTAGGTGACGAAGAGGCTATTTCTAAGCTAAAAAACTTACAAACAAAAGAAACCGCTTTTGGTGTTGATTTTGACGCTGTACTTATTCCAGAAACAGGCGCAAAACTAAAATCTATGTCTTCTATG
>CAYJKS010000097.1:0-4672 GCA_964370705.1 uncultured Azospirillaceae bacterium | reverse complement strand
TTTCTTTACCTTGACAGTAGCTACCGTGATTTAAGATTGCTTCAAAAGCGTTTAAGAATTTGTCTTGACCAATAATTTTTTGTGAAGTTTGAACATCAAATAGGTTTATTGGTTTGTTTGGCTTAGTTGTCATATTATATTTTCCTTAAAAAAATCGTTAATCATAAAAAGGATATTAGTATAAAAAAATACCTTTAGCAAAACACAAAAAATTTCTTTATGTAACAAAATAATTTTATTCATTGATATTAGGTGCTACAAGTGTTATATATATGATATATAATTTGTGAAAGGATAATATTTTGATAAAAAAGAATTTTTTGTTGACTATATTAGCTATTGTGCTTTTTAGTGTAGAAGTTAATGCTGCATCTAGTGCCTTTGCTCAGAAACAAGATGATGGTTGGTTAGAAACATATAATCGCTCAATGTTTGAGTTTAATTATCAAGTAGACAGATTTGTGACTAAGCCTTTGGCAAAAGGGTATAGATATGTTACCACTCAAAGCGTTAGAAATAGAGTAAATGACGCTTTATATAATTCTATTGAGCCATTATTTATGGTTAATCATGGATTGCAAGCAAGTTGGCAAAAAGCACTAAATTCTGTTGGGCGTTTTATTATTAATACAACTCTTGGACTTGGCGGAACATTTGATGTTGCTCATGGTTGGGGATTAAAAAAACACGACACTGGTTTTGACGAGACTTTTGCGACTTGGTGCATTCCAGACGGGCCGTTTTTTGTTTTGCCAATTTTAGGACCTAGCACTGCTAGATTAGCATCAGCATCTGCTGCAGCATTCTTGGCAGACCCTGTAAGGCTTGCATTGCTTGATCAAAGTTCATCTATTAGAAGCAAATATGGAATACCTTATTCATCTGTTTTTGTTATTGCAACTAGAGAAAAATACTTGGACTTAACAGATAGTGTTGAAAGAGACTCGCTAGATTTGTATTCTTCTGTAAAATCTGCTTTTTTACAAAGAAGACAAGCACTAAATAATATTTGTCGACCTCAAAATTCAACACCTTCTTATGATTTTGATTTTGATGATGATGAAGAATTTGAGTTTTAATTACGGAGTAAACTAAATGATAAAAAAATATGTTATTGCTATGGCCTTAGTTATTTCTTTGTTTTTTTGTAATGTTGCAAAAGCAGACATAGACAATCAAAAGGCAGAAGAATTTGTAGAAAACGTTACAAGAGAAGGTTTGGAAGAAATTGTTAACTCAAATATCTCTAAAGTAGAAAAAGACAAAAAGTTTGAATCTTTGCTACAAAGCTCTTTGGACTTTAAGGCAATTGCAAAGTTTGTTTTGGGCAGATATTGGAGAAGCGCAACAGCTGAGCAAAGAGAAGAGTTTATGCATTTGTATGAAAAACTAAATATTGAGACCTGGTCAAAAAGATTTGATGAGTTTCAGGGTAAGGACTTTGTTTTTCATGGGACATCACCTTCTCAATCAAAAAATCAAGTATTTGTAAACTCTTCGGTTGAAATTGCACAAGGAACTCCTGCTAGTGTTGTTTGGCGTGTAAAAGAAACAAATGGCGAGCTTAAGATTGTTGATATTATAATAGAAAATATTAGTTTGGCTATTACATCTAGAAACGAATACACTGCTTTTATAAAAAACTCTCCAAATGGTGTTGAAGGGTTAATAGAAAACCTAGAAGCAAAAATTAAAACAAATTAGTCGTTTTGAGGTTTTGCAATGTATGAGAGCGAAAAAGTTAAAGAAATTAAGATTGTAATCAAATATATATTTTATATTGTGTTAGCTGCTTTTGTGTATTTGACAATAAAATATATTAATGAACATGATGTTACTTTGTCTAAAACAAGTGATGAAATATCTGAGGCAACAATAAGGGTATCTGGTAATGTTTTAGATGAAAGTTTGGAAGCTGGCAATAAAGCATTTGAAAAAACAACTATTGCCACTCAAAACTTTTTTAGTCAAGCAAAAGAGGCTCTGCAAAAAAATATTAAAATGGAAAATAAAAAAAATGATATAAAAGCCTTTGGTGAGAAACAAGATGTGAATGAAAATAAAAAAGAGCAAGTTTCTAAACCTCTTTTTTAGCTATTGTAACAAATAAAATTTGTAGGAGTTTGATATGGAATATTACTTTTTAGCAATAGTTTTTGTTGCATATATATTGTCTTTTTGGTTATTAGAAAAAAAATCTGCAAGAAGAATGTGGTTGTCTTTTTTCTTAGCATCTTTTGTTGGAAGCGCAATAAGTATGCCCATGGTTTATTTGGACAAGCAAGACATTATGATTAGTGCATCAAAAATGGGAATGCTATATATTACTTATATTTTAGTGTTTTTTATGATTATTTTTGCGGCAATAAATATTTGGATGTTTCGTAAGTTAATCTGGCGAGTTTTGACCAAAAAACCAATTAAGATATCTGATTAAGTTGATAAAAGCAGTAAGGTTTATCCAACTTTGCGAATATAAACAGATTGCTTGGATTTGCCAATGTCTATAAAGTATTTGTGGACGCCTGCAATTTTGAACCGACTTGTTGCATTGATTATTCTGCGGGCTAAATCTGCGTTTTTGCTATGTATAAGGTAAGCGTTTTTATAGGGCTTTATTCTGGTATATGGGAGCTTTTTGATAATTTCTTCAATCTCTTCAATGTTTTTCCAGAAAGGAACACCAATAATGTCTTGGTTGTGTATTTTAGCAACAAGATGAGGTTGCTCTAGTTCAACTTCTTTTGTAGATTTTCCGAACAAAAAGATTAGATTTTCATTAGTTTCTTGCGGGTTTTGGCTTGCATATACTAAGCTTCCGCCGCCAGTTAGTTGGCAGTAGTTGCTTTGGCAAGTTGCAATTGCTAAGTTTTTGCCTCCAGATAATTGTGGGTTTTTGTCATAGACAAGATACATTCTAAAGATACCTGTTCCTGTTTCTTTTTTTAGGCCTTGTGGGAGGTTTTTGCCATAAAATCTTGCGAGGTTTGATGCAAAATTGTCTGCACTCCAGCTAATGTCATAGACTTGAAATATCTCAAACTTCTTTTTTAAATCGGCAGCAATCTGCTTTTCCATAAAGCGGCCATTTTGCCATATAATAAATAGGTATAGTTCTTTTTGCATGTCTATCTTTCTTGTTACTACAAAGACTATATATATCTTTGCCTTATTAAGCAATGATAATTTTTATTTGTGCTAAAAATGTGCAAAAAAGAGATTTTGATTTTATTTTTAAGATAAATTGAGATATAGCTAGTATATATATTTTAATTATAAACAAGGATATGATTATGAAATTGGCTATTATTGGCGTTGGATACGTCGGTCTGCCCACAGGTGTGGGTTTTGCAGAGCTAGGAAACCAAGTTGTTTGTGTAGATAAGATAGCAGAAAAAATTGATAAGCTAAATAAAGGTGAGCTAACTTTATATGAAGATGGGTTGGAAGAGCTGTTTGTAAAAAATGTTAAAAAAGGTAGCATTACTTTTAGCCTAGATATGCAAGCGGCTGTAAAAGATGCAGATATTGTGATGCTTGCTGTTGGAACTCCACCAAACCCAATAACAAAAGAAGCTGACCTAACATACATATATGCAGCTGCTAAAGAGGTGGCACAATATTTGAATGGCTATAGTGTTATTGCAACCAAGTCAACTGTTCCAGTAGGAACAGGAGACGAGATTGAGCAAATCATAAAAGACACAAATCCAAATGCCGATTTTGATGTGGTTTCTTTGCCAGAGTTCTTGCGAGAAGGTTTTGCTATTGAAGATTTTTTTAATCCAGACAGAATTGTTATTGGGGCAAACAGCAAAAAAGCTCAAGATGTGGTTATGAAGCTATATGCTCCTTTTGTTAATAAATGTGAGTTCTTAACGGTCAAAAGACGTTCTTCTGAGACAATAAAATATGCATCAAATGCTTTTTTGGCGATGAAAATTCATTATATTAACGAGATGGCAAATTTTTGTGAGCTTGCAGATGCAGATATTGCTGAGGTTGCTAAAGGAATGGGGCTAGACTCTCGTATTGGCAAAAAGTTTTTGAACTCTGGTCCAGGTTATGGAGGGTCATGTTTTCCTAAAGACACTAATGCAATGGCACAAATGGGCAAAAAATATGGTGCTAACTTGCACTTAATAGAGACAACAATTGCTCAAAATGATAAAAGAAAAGCTCAGATGGCAAAACGTGTAATTGAGGCAATAAAAGATAATCCTAATGCAAAGATTGCTGTTTTGGGATTAGCTTTTAAGGGGGGGACAGATGATTGTAGAGAATCTCCTGCGATTGATATTGTAAAAGAAATGATTAGTTATTCTAATAATATTATGGTCTTTGACCCTAAGGCGTTAGAAAACTCAAAAATGATGCTAAATAATACGGTTTTTTATGCAGATGATGCTTATGATGCCTGTAAAGATGCTTCTGTTATGGTTATTTTGACCGAATGGGAAGAGTTTAGAGATTTGGATTTGGCAAAAATAAAACAACTTATGAAGCAACATAAGATTATTGACTTAAGAAACATGCTAGACCCTAAAAAGGTTGCTGACGCAGGGTTTAGTTATAGTTGTGTTGGAATTAAGTAGTTTAGTTCTTTTCAAAAATATAAGTATATACTTTTAGGGGCAGAACAAAAAATGTTTTTGTCTCTAAAATTTTTTGG
>CAYJKS010000096.1:0-4679 GCA_964370705.1 uncultured Azospirillaceae bacterium | reverse complement strand
CGCTTTTTTATGATTAATGGGGTTGTTGATAAGAACTCACGTATAATAAAAAAGGTGCAATATGCACCTTTTTATATAACGCAATTATATCCTTATGCTTCAGGGATAGAAGATTGTGTCTTTTTATCTTGACTAACTGGATTTTGATGCTCTTTAGAGATTTTTTCTCCTCTAATTACTGCTTCTATCTCTTCTCCAGACAAAGTCTCATACTCAATCAATGCTTGTGACAAGTTCTCCCAATCTTCATTTTTATCAACCAAGATTTTGCGAGCCTGCTCATAGGCATTAACCACCAAGTTTTTAATCTCTGTGTCTACTAGCTTAGCAGTCTCATCACTCATATTAATATTTTGAGTAACAGTTTTGCCCAAAAAGACTTCGCCAGAATTTTCTGCATACAAAATCGGACCCAAAACATTGCTCATACCCCATTCTGTGACCATTGCTCTAGCTAATCTTGTTGCCCCTGCAATATCAGATGAGGCACCACTTGTCACCTTATCTGCACCAAATTTTATTTCTTCTGCAACTCTTCCGCCCATCATAATAACCAAACGAGAAAGCATTTTTGCCTTAGAATAAGAATATTGATCTTTTTCTGGCAACTGTTGCACCATTCCCAAAGCTCTACCACGAGGAATAATTGTTGCCTTGTGAATTGGGTCTGTTTCTTCTACATTCAAAGAACAAATTGCATGCCCTGCTTCATGATAAGCCGTTAGCATTTTTTCTTTATCATCCATAACCATAGATTTTCTCTCACTACCCATCAAGACTTTGTCTTTGGCATTCTCAAAATCTTCTGATGTAACTTTATACTTATTGTTTCTGGCAGCAAGCAAAGCGGCTTCATTAACCAAGTTTGCTAAATCCGCACCAGAAAACCCTGGAGTTCCACGTGCCACTACCGATAGCTTTACATTTTTTGCCAAAGGCACATTTTTTACATGAACCTTCAAAATCTCTTCTCTACCCTTAACATCTGGATTTGTTACCACCACTTGTCTATCAAATCTTCCAGGTCTAAGCAATGCAGGATCCAAAACATCTGGTCTATTTGTAGCAGCAATCAAAATCACATTTTCATTAGCCTCAAAACCGTCCATTTCTACCAATAATTGGTTAAGAGTTTGCTCTCTTTCATCATTTCCGCCGCCAAGACCAGCACCACGATGACGACCAACAGCATCAATCTCGTCAATAAATAACAAGCAAGGTGAATGCTTTTTTGCTTGCTCAAACATATCTCTAACCCTAGAAGCACCAACGCCAACAAACATCTCTACAAAGTCAGAACCCGATATAGAAAAAAACGGAACTTCGGCCTCACCAGCAACAGATCTTGCTAATAAAGTTTTTCCTGTTCCTGGAGGTCCAACAAGCAACACTCCTTTAGGGATTTTTCCGCCTAATCGTTGAAACTTTTTAGGATCTTTCAAAAAGTCGATAATCTCGACCAATTCTTGCTTTGCCTCATCACAGCCAGCAACATCTGCAAAAGTAACCTTTTTGGTATTTTGCAATAACTTTGCCTTAGACTTACCAAAGCCCATCGCCTTATTGTTGCCTGAGTTTGCTTGACGCATAAAATAAACCCAAACCCCAATCAACAAAATCATCGGAAACCAAGAAACAAAAACGCTCCAAAAAGTGCTAGAAGATGTGTCTTCTGGTTTTGCTTCTACTCTAATATCTTTTTTTAGCAGCAATTCTATCATTGTGGGATCATAAGGCGCATATGTATAAAACTTTGTTCCGTTTATAGTTTTTCCATAAACATCGTTGCCCATAACCAAAACTTCTGCAACTTGTCCGTTTTCTGCTTCATTCATAAAGTCAGAAAACGCCAATTTATTAGCCTTAGACATATCGCTTCTATTTGCAGAACCACCTAGCAAATTAGAAACCAAAGACAAAGCAACAATTGCTCCAAACCAAAACAATAAACCTTTTCCCATTTTCATCTATCAAAATCCTTTTTTCTTTTCTTCTTTATAATATATAGGAGCAATAACTGCAAAACACAATACTAAAACGTGTCTAAATCAACCAAATTTATTTTTAATTTATATGGCAAATCTATATTTTTGTATTCTTTGTTTTTTTCTACATAATCTTGCCAATCTTTTTTTGAGATTTGTTTTACTTTACAAGACTCTTTTATAACCCAAAATTTTTGCTGAAACTTCTTTATCTCGCAGCCCCCAAGTGTTCTGCCTCTAAAGTTGTCTGCTTGCATTGCTGTTATAAGAGCAATAAGCTCTACATAGGTTGGTGCATAAAAACCCTTTCCAACCAGTCTTATAATCTTTGCCAAAATTCTTGTCTTTAGTTCAATGTGCAAATTATTAAAATCTTTTGGAGCAAAAGAAAATGCCAAATTGCTCCAGTTTTTTGTATTCTTATGCAAATAACTAACAACTTCTTGCTCAAAATAATCTCTAACGCTTGCCATTGCCAAAGTTGTATTGGCTATTCTTGCAACAGACAAATTAAGATTTCTATCCAAAAGTGGCAAAATTTTTCTAACACGAACTCGCAAAAAATCATCACACTGATTAGAGCTATCTTCCACCCAACTAACATTTTGGGCTCTTAAATATTTTTGCAAATCTTTCGGGTCAAAATCAAGCAAAGGTCTAATAATACTAACATCGTCTCTGACAAAAACCTTGCCCATTGCTGCCAAGCCATCTACCCCACTTCCTCTTTGCAAACGCATCAAAAAAGTCTCGGCTTGATCTCTTTGGTGATGTGCCGTTACAAGCTGATTATACCCATTTTGTTTGCACCAATCAATAAGCAATCCGTATCTAGCTTCACGAGCTTTTTCTTCGATTGCTGTCTGCGGTTTTTCTTCAAAATTCCAGTCTAAGACATAATGCTCAATAAGAAACTTCTTCATCAAGGCAGACACATATTCCACTTCGTCACCAGATTCTTTGCGCAAATGATGATTAACCGTTAATGCCACAAGCTTTATGTTGTTTGCTTGAGCATACTGACAAAAAAGCATTGCCAAGGCAACCGAGTCTGCTCCACCAGATACGGCTATTGCTACTTTATCAATTGTTGCCAAATTATTATCTTTAAGATTATTTATGCTATCTTCGAATTTTTTATAAAGATTAACCATTACTTGCAGCCTAGATTTTTTGCCTCTTTATTTGCTTTATCTATCAAGTTTTTTTCTGCCTTAGGAAACTCTATTGGCAAAGAGACAAATGCTGCACAAGCCTCTTCGTTTTTGCCCAAAGATAACATAGACATACCAAGTTTTAGTAAGCTATCTGCTTTTTTTGCACTATTTTCATATCCTTGATAACCTTTTGCAAAAGCTACGGCTGCCTCCTCAAATTTTGCTTGAGCATAAAAACTTTCTCCTAGCCAATATTGGGCGTTTCCAGCTAATTTGTCACTAGAGTGTTTATCCAAAATCTTATTAAATGATTTTTGTGACAAATCATATTTTTTAGCCTTTAGTGCTTCTAGTCCATTTTTATAAATATCTTGCACACTTGGTTGCTTGATTGGAGCTAATTCTTGACTAGCAACAGATTCTCCTGTTAACGACTTTGGAGCAAATTTTGCAGTTACTGGCTCAAATTTTTCTTCTTCTTTAACTTGCTGAGAGGTTGCATTTTGCGTTATATCTTTTCCTTCCAAAAGAGACATTCTAACATCAATATCTTTGTTAATCATCTCTATTTTAGAATCTAATTGCCTAATTTTATATTCCATCTCATCTAATCTGCCAGCTGTTTTTCTAACCATTTCATCTAATCTGGTTACATTAACAAACAACTCACTATCTTTTGACTGATTATACATTCTTCTTTGCAAAATCACTAGTTCTTCTTTGATTTCTTCTAGCTGTTCTTGCATTTTATTTTGCTGAGAATTTTGTTTTGTAATATTTATATTAGCATTTGCATCAACACCACACAAACAAATAGCTACTAGCAAGCTCAAAAACATTTTATTATTCTTCATCACAACTCCCAAATATATTTAATATTTTACAAGATACGGCAAAAATCAAAGAATCACAAGCAAAAAAAAAGGCATCTAACAGACGCCTTTTTTTTCAAAAAGTATAATGACTATTTTTCAACTTTAACAACAGTCACACTACGACGGTTTTGAGCCCAAGCAGCTTCATTGTTACCCAATACTGCTGGTCTTTCTTTTCCGTAAGAAATTACAGAAATTCTATTTGCTGCAATACCTTTAGAAACAAGGTAGTTCTTAACAGCAACTGCACGGCGTTCACCTAGTGCCAAGTTATATTCTCTAGTTCCTCTTTCGTCACAGTTACCTTGAACAACGATGTTAACATTTTCGTGTTTTTCTAACCATTCAACTTGAGTATCCAAAACTTCTTTAGCATTGTCGCTAATAGAAGAACTATCATAAGCAAAGAATACTCTGTCTTCTGCATTAGCCATAAAGCTACGAACTTCTTTAGATGCACATTTTGAACCGCCAAACAATCCGCCATCTTCACTTGTAGAAGAACAAGCAGAAACCAAAGCAATCACACCTAAAATACCTAAAATCTTTTTCATTTATTTTCTCCATATATGGTTTTTAGTTATATTAATACAATCCCCAATTTAAGCAATAAAAATTTATATTTCAATAACAAAATCAAAAAAATCAAAAAAAAGTTAAAA
>CAYJKS010000095.1:0-4731 GCA_964370705.1 uncultured Azospirillaceae bacterium | reverse complement strand
TTTTTAAAAATTTTTTTTAAGCAAAATCAAGTGCTTAATTTTGTGACTTGTAGACAAGTTTATTAAAAATGTGGATATGTTTGTTAATCTTAATATAGTGTTTACAAATTATAAAATTGAAAGGCATTAAAATGACAGGATTAGAGTTTCCAAATATTTCTCCAGTAATGTTATCTCTTGGGTTTTTTGAGATAAAATGGTATTCTATGGCATATTTGGTTGGCATTGTATTGACATGGTTGCTTGCATATAAAACGGTTAAAAAATATGATATTGCAATAACCAAACAAAATTTAGAAGATGTGGTCTTTTATGCTACTTTGGGCGTTGTTATTGGTGGTAGGCTTGGTTATGTGCTATTTTATGGTGATGGAATATTTTGGCAAAATCCTTTGCAGATACTAGCAATTTGGCAAGGAGGAATGTCTTTTCATGGTGGTGCTGTTGGTGCTGTTTTGGGCATGTATTATGCTGCAAACAAGGCAAAAATCGGCTTTTTGCAACTAACTGATGTGATTTCTTTGTATGCGCCGATTGGTTTGTTTTTGGGTAGGATTGCCAATTTTATAAATGATGAGCTTTGGGGCAGAGTTAGCGATGTTGCTTGGGCAGTTAGGTTCCCGAATGGAGGTGGCTTGCCACGTCATCCATCGCAGTTATATGAGGCTTTTTTAGAAGGGGTGGTTATGTTTGTTGTGCTTAACTACTTGTGGCGTTTTGAAAAAATAAGAAAAAGAACAGGATATATATCGGGCCTGTTTGTTTTGCTATATAGTGTTTTTAGGATTTTTGTAGAATGCTTTAGGCAGCCAGATGTTCAACTTGGCTATTATTGGAGTATTTTTACAATGGGACAAATGCTTTCTGTTCCACTAATAATTTTGGGCGGATATATAATGTTTTTTATCTCTAGCCGCGAGAAGTAACGTTTTGTGTAAAGTTGTAGGTTTTTTGCAATGCTTTACGCGCTCTTGCAAAAACTTTTATGATGTTGGCATCGCTGCGTTTTTTTTCTGCAATACTACAAGATACTGTAATCTTTAGAGGTTTGCTTCTTAGCGATAGCATAAATTCAGATAAAGCTATTTTGCGACGTATTTTATCTAATCGCTCAAAATATTTTTTTGCATCTATATCGGTAAAAATAAGAATAAACTCGTCTGCTTTGTATCTGTAAAGTAGAACTTCTGGCTCCATTTGCTTTATTACATAAACAATAAGGTTTAAGAGCTCGTGAGTGCCATTAGTCTTGAGGCTTTTTGCAAGATACTTGTAATTGTCAATGCTAATAATCCCTAATCCATATTTGAGTGGTAGATTCTTGGCATTTATAATAAAAGAATTGCCATTGCCTAGCCCTGTGGCAGTGTCTTTGTGTGTGGAGTAATAAATTGAATAAATTGTGCCAACAAGCATGGTAATTATTGCGTTTAGAAAGAATAAGCAAAAGGCCGTACTTGAACTAGAAAGATAAAATCCCAAAAAGATATTTATGAAGGCATAAAAATTTGTTGTGTTTATAATCTGATCAAAAATTGATGAATGAACGAGCATAATTGCCCAAAAAATAATAAAAAGGCATATTCCAAAAATCTGTAGTGACTGGTCATTGAAGCTAATGTTGCCAATATTTAGCCCAATATTGTGCTTGCTCAAAAACTCTCCTAATGATAATCCCAAAAAGATTAGGAGCAAAAACTTGATGCTATCTTTGGATGTTAGTCGTTGATTGGGCAAAAAGTAAAAGAACAAAAAACCACAAGTGCTAAAAAAAACAAGATTAAGATAATCGTTGGAAGCGTAGTAAATCGTGCCGTGAATAAATTTGAAGTAATTGATTAGCAAATAACTCATAAAAATTATTATTGTTGCAAAAAAAGGCTTGTTAATATTAAAATATATAAGAATTATGATATTGCTTATGAATATTATAAAAAAACATATATGCAAAATGTTTAGGCCATGGTCGTTAAATGGAGCAAATATAAAATAGCAAATCAAAGTTGCACACAATAAAAGTATGGGCAAGATTGAGTTTTTGATTAGTCCAAGGATTTGGCTAAAAATATCTTTTATTTTTTGCAATATTAAATCTCCTATCGGAGTATTTATAGCATCGATAAGTTTAAATTTTATTTACAATTTTTTTTAAAACAGCCCTTTGATTTGCTTTTGGAGAAAAATAATGTGGTTTCTATTTAAGGAGAAAATATGAGAAAAATTATTTGCTTATTGGCGGTTGTTTTTGTTCTGTTTGCACTTAGGCACCCGTGTTCGGCACGGGTGTGACAGAATAAAGAAAGCACGGGAGTGGCTTTGCTGTATTGTTGCAAAAGAAATCTAGCTTTGGGTTACTTTAATAATTGAGCTATCGCCATAAGAATAAAATCTATATTTTTCTTTTATCGCATGAGCATATGCTTTTTGCATTTCATCGGTTCCTGCAATTGCACAAATTAGCATAAACAAAGTAGATTTTGGCAGATGAAAGTTGGTAATAAGCATATCTATAATCTTAAACTTATATCCTGGGGTAATAAAAATGTTTGTGTCATCGGCATAAGGGTGCAAAACGCCAGAATCATCACTAGATGTTTCTAGTAAACGAAGAGATGTTGTGCCAACAGCAATTACTCTGCCACCGTTTGCTTTGGCTTGATTGATAATGTTGCAAGTTTCTTGGCTGATTTCTCCATATTCGGCATGCATTTTGTGATCTTGAGTATTGTCTGCTTTAACAGGCAAAAAAGTTCCTGCACCAACATGCAAAGTAACAAAGGCTTTTTTTATGCCCTTTTTTTCTAATTCTTCAAAAACATTTGGGGTAAAATGTAGTCCTGCTGTTGGTGCTGCAACAGCACCATTATGCTTGGCATATATGGTTTGGTAGTTTTCTTTATCATTGAACTTATCCCATCCATCTTGGGTAGAAGGTTTGTCTCTTTTTATGTATGGGGGCAATGGCATTAGTCCATAAGCCTCCAAGTTTTTGCCAAGCTCTTCTGGTGGACAAATAAATTCAATAAGAGTTCCATCATCTTCTTTTTTATCTATTACTTTTGCCTTAAAACTACTGTTTTGGGGCGAGATGTCATTTGTATAAAAATTGATTATGTCGTTAGTTTTTAGGCGTTTGGAGTTTTTGATAAATGACCACCATCTTATTCCATCAACAGGGCGATATAGCGTAACTTCTACTTTTGCCTCATCTCTTGCGCCATATAAACGAGCTGGAATAACTTTGGTATTATTAAAGACTAAAACATCTCCTTTTTGCAAAAGATTTGGCAGGTCGCAAAAGTTGCGATCAGAGATGCTACCTGCAACAGATAAGTCAAGTAAGCGAGATGCGTCTCGAGGATTTTTTGGTTGATTGGCAATTAGCTCACGATTGAGCTCAAAGTCGAATATATCCACCTTCATTTTTTTAGTCCTTTAATTTTATTTTTTTCTAGTATATACAGTTATTGTAAAAAATTAGCAACTATAAAAAAACAAGCTGAGGTAAAATGTATTATAGTATTTTTGAAGTTTATTCGGTAGGAATTGGGCCGTCTAGCTCCCATTCTGTTGGGCCAATGAGAGCCGCAAAAAGATATGTAGATAATTTGATAAAAGATAAATTACTCAATAGGGTGGCAAAAATAGATGTTTATTTGTATGGATCTTTGGCATTAACTGGCGTGGGTCACGGCACACTAAATGCTGCTGTTTATGGGCTTATGGGATTGAGAGCAGACAATGTTGACATTACCAAAGACTATATTTTGGAGTTAAGACAAAGCAAAAAGCTTTTGCTTGAACAAACTAAGTTAATTGACTTTGATATGGATAAAAATATTATTTTGCAAAAAGATGTGTTTTTGCCAGAACATTCTAATGGTATGAAGTTTGTTGCTTTTGATAAGGCAGACAACTTGCTTTTAGAAGAAGTATATTTTTCTGTTGGGGGCGGAACAATTGTTAGAAAAGATGAGTTTGAGAAAAATCGCAAAGCCAAAGAACTCGCTGTTCCTTATCCATTTGGCTCTTATAATGAACTAGCAAAACTATGCAAAAAACACAAGTTGAGTATTGCTGAGCTTGTTTTGGCTAATGAAGCCTCTCTTAAAGGTAATATGGACGCTAGAGAATATTTGACATATATATATAATGTTATGGATAGCTCAATAAAGTCAGGGGTCAAAAAAGATGGGTATTTGCCAGGAGGCTTAAACCTAAAACGTCGTGCCTCATCTTTAAGAAAAGTTCTAATGCAAGATCTTGAAGACGGAGTTATTGACACATTAGTTTTGGTTGATTGGATTAATGTTTGGGCGTTTGCGGTTGCAGAAGAAAACGCGTCTGGCGGCAGAGTTGTAACAGCTCCAACAATGGGCTCTGCTGGAATATTGCCTGCGGTTTTGCGTTATTTTGAAAAACATTGTGTGAGCAAATCACCTTATTCTTTTGAAGAAGCTGTGGTTGTGTTTTTGGCAACGGCGTCAGCAATTTGTAGCTTATATAGAACAAATGCATCTATTTCTGGAGCAGAAGTTGGTTGTCAGGGAGAGGTTGGCGTTGCTTGTTCTATGGCTGCAGCAGGGCTTGTGGCAGCACTTGGTGGAGATCTCAAGCAAATAGAAAACGCTGCCGAAATTGCTATGGAGCATAATTTGGGGCTAACATGTGATCCAATAAATGGCTTGGTGCAAGTGCCTTGTATAGAAAGAAACGCGGTTGCTGCAGTTA
>CAYJKS010000094.1:792-4779 GCA_964370705.1 uncultured Azospirillaceae bacterium | reverse complement strand
ATAAGCTATATGCACCAGAAGATGCAAATAAAACAAAGTTTGTAGCTATAATAGAAAAGATTATAAGAAAATAAGTTTTGAATGTTAACAAATAATCAAAAACACTTTTAGTTTTTGGTTTGTTTTTTTTTATTTTTTTAGAAAAAATAGAAGGCTTTTTTTCTTTTTTAACGGCAACTTTGGTCGGTTGAGCCACATCCATTATAATGTCTTGCACTGTTTGCTCCTTATTATATAGTTTTTTTTATAAATATACACAAATATAGAAATATTTAAAGCAAAAAACCTCAAGATTACACAACCTTGAGGCTTTTTGTTAAACTTTATATTATTATCTTGAGTAAAACTCAATAACCAAGTTTGGTTCCATAACGCAAGAATAAGGAACATCTTCAAATTTTGGTACAAATGAGTATTTTACACTAAATTTGTCAGATGCTTCTAAGTATGCTGGACGCTCATTAGAAGACTCTAAAGAAGAAATTACAATTGCCATTTCTTTTGATTTGTCTCTAACAGAGATAACGTCACCAGCTTTTACCATATAAGATGGAATGTTTACTTTTTTGCCATTTACAAGAACGTGACCATGGTTAACAAATTGACGAGATGCAAAAATTGTAGGAACGAACTTTGCTTTATATACCAAATTGTCTAAACGAGATTCTAAGATACCGATTAGATTTTCTGCAGTATCACCACGTCTTCTGATTGCTTCTTCATAATATTTATGGAATTTCTTTTCAGAAACGTTACCATAGTATGATTTTAGTCTTTGTTTTGCTCTTAACTGAGTTCCGTAGTCAGTTAGTTTTTTTCTTCTAGCACCGTGTTGTCCTGGACCATATTCACGTTTTAGAATTGGTGATTTTGGATCACCCCATAGGTTTACACCCAATTTACGGCTAATTTTTTTCTTAGCGTTTACAATACTTTTCATTTAAATTTCCTTTTTTTATTTACATTATTGTTCTAGTAGGCTCAAAAAAATGAGCGGAGTATTTAAGCTCACGTTCCTAGAAGTGGGGTCAACATATTACATTATAAAACAAAAATCAAGCATTTTTTTATAAAAAAATATTATAATCGTGCAATATCTTCTATTATAAACTGAAGCTTGGTTTGTCCCTGCCAAATATCTTTGCGAACTGTTCCCAAAAAGCTAAAGCTATCTCCATTTTGATTAAGCATGGCATGACCTACTTCGCTGTCTACAACCCTAAAAGCTATTGCCTTTATGCTTGCCCCACTAAGTGATGATAAAAAACAGCTAATATGACCGCTACCAACAATATTGGGCTTTATGATTTTGGCATTTTTGATTATAAATTTTGGCTCCAAATTCCCTGCCCCATAAGGCTCAAGCAATTCTAAATTTTGCACCAAATCAAGATTTATGCCGTTTAAGTCCAAAACACCATCAGCTTGTAGCACAGGCCTAATGCTCTCATTACCAAGGTTTTTTGCAACATATTCTCCTGCAAAATCTCTAAATGCTTCTAATTTATCTTCTTGCAAAGAAAAACCTGCAGCCATAGTGTGTCCGCCACCTTTAGTTAGCAAGCCTTTTTCTTTTGCGGCAATAATCAAAGCCCCAATATCTAAACCATTTACAGATCTTGCTGAGCCTTTGACTTCGTCTGCTTCAACAGACATTACAAATGACGGAAGATTATATTTTTCTTTTAGCTTACCAGCAACAATGCCAATAACTCCTTGATGCCAATTGCTATCATAAACAAAAGCTATTGGGTATTTTTGTTCTGTTCCTTCTAATGCCTCTATTGCACCAAGCATTACATAAGCTTCAATTTCTTTTCTTTGAGAATTAAACTCACTTAATTTGTCTGCCAAAACATCTGCTTTTATGGCGTCTTGGCAAGATAGTAATTCACTTCCTATAGAAGACACGCCAACCCTACCACCTGCGTTGATTCTTGGTCCTAACAAATATCCTAAGTGATAACTTGTTGGCACTTGAGTAATTTGTGCCTTATCTATCAAAGTCTTTATGCCAATATTTGAGCCGCTTGCCATAATTTTTAGCCCCTGACGAACAAAAGCACGGTTTAGCCCTAACAAGGGAACAACATCACAAACCGTTCCTAATGCTACAATATCAAGCCATTTGGTTAAGTCTGGAGCTTGCTTATTTGCATAAAAATTCATATTTTTTAGCTCACGATTAATTGCAACAATAGTCACAAATACCACGCCAACAGCTGCCATATACTTTAAGTATGGGTAATTATTATCTTCGTCTAGTCTTTTGGGGTTGACCAAACTAAAAACATCAGGAAGTTTTGTCTCTGGCTCATGATGATCTAAGACAATTATGTCAACATTTTTGCTCTTGGCATATTCAAAAACATCAAAAGCAGTTGTGCCACAATCAACAGAAACAATCAACTCACAACCTTGTGCAACAAAGCTGTCTATAACTTGTTTGCTTGGGCCATACCCTTCGTCTCTTTCTGGAATATGAACAATTGCTTTTATGCCAACAGATTCTAAAAAAAGCTTTAGCAAGGAGGAAGAAGTAGCACCATCAACGTCATAATCACCAATAATACCAACTTTTTGCTTGTTTATTACCGCCTGAGCAAATCTGTTTGCTGTTTTTTGCATATCTTTTAGATTATTTGGATCTGGCAAAAGATTTTTTAGTTTAGGGTCAATAAAATCTGCAACATCATCAAGCTCTATTCCTCTTGATACCAATATTTGGGCAATAGCAATTGACAATTGATATTTTTGAGCAATTGCCAAGCTCTTATATTCGTCAACGGGAGGAACAGACCAAATATTCCCCCCGATTGATTGCAAATTATTAAAATCTATGCTCAACTATTTTTCCTAATCTAGTAAGAAATATAAACTTCTACTCTGCGGTTTAGTCTTTCACCAGTTGGCATAACTTCTTGATACAATGGCATTGTGTCTGATAAAGCCTCCATAGTAATAGAATTTGCAGCAACACCAGCTTTTGTTAAAGCATTAACAACACTTTGAGCTCTTTTTAGAGACAAATTAAAGTTTATCATTTTGTGAGTAACAATATCTGTATCTTTGGTTCTGCTAGAAGAAAATCCCAAAACCTCTAGTTTTGCATTTTTTTCTTTAACCAACTTAGCAATTTGTTTGATTTTTTGATTATATTTAGAATCTACAATTGAGCTACCATCATTAAAGTTTATCATCGCAATTTGATAATTGATGCTAGGAGATTTTATAACAGGCTTGCTAACTGGAGCGGCAACAACTTCTTTGATTTTTATTGATGATGGCTCAATAACTTTGCTCATTACTGGCACAATTTCTTCTTGAGTTGGTTTGGCTGCAGAAGCAATAATAACCAAGCCTTCTTCACTCAGATTTTCTTTTTCTATAGGTTGTGCTGCTGCTGCAACAATAACTAACCCTTCATCATCAGATAGCAAGTTTGCTTTATCTTCAGATACTGTATTATTTTTATCAAAAACAGCTGCTTTGCTTGTAATATGAATTGGTTGATAACTAGTAGCTTCTTTTGCTTTTGCTATAACAATTTTTTCTGACGAATCTGATGAGCATGCACAAATTGACATACCTAATATTGTTATTGCTGTAATTTTAACACTTTTTAATAAAAACATTTATTTTAACCTCTAATTCTAATAACCTTTTATATAAATACATTAACTATATTTATAATACAAGGTTATTTTTGATAAATGCAGAAAAATATTGTAATTATATAAAATAAAAGATATATTTAAAAAAAATATTATTGGGAGAAACAAAATGCCAAAGTTACTAAATGTTTTGCTTGCTGTTTTGATGATAACAGCTTGTTCTGAACAAAACAATTCTAATAACGCCAAAAATACTAACAAAACTAAAGATATTAGCAATGCTAAAATTGACAATGTAGAAAAACAAGAAATTGTTATTACAGATAATAACGGTAATATTATTACAGGATACAATTTAGAAGTTGCAATTAGT
>CAYJKS010000094.1:0-782 GCA_964370705.1 uncultured Azospirillaceae bacterium | reverse complement strand
ACTTGCCAATACTCGCGATAAAATGATTACAGGATTAATGCACAGAGATACCCTAGATGCTGATTCTGGAATGTTGTTTGACTTCAAAATCTTAGGCAAAACTATGCCAACAGTTATGTGGATGAAGGATACAAAAGTTTCTTTAGACATGATATTTGTTAATGAATATGGCGAAGTATACTGGATTTATGAAAATGCCAAACCATTATCAACAGAGCTAATAAAAGCTCCTCGCCCTGCTTTTGGCGTGCTAGAAGTTAATGCTGGTGATGTCAAAAAACACGGCATAAAGGTTGGCGACATTATTAAAAGCACTATTTTTGAAGAAAAAATAAAAAATAATCCAAACAATGACATAACAGTTAATCAAAGCGTTTCTGTTTCTGAGGATGTTAATCCCGATATTGTTCCTGCTTATAATGAGGTTTTGGACGCAAAAGACTTAATCGAGGCAAAAGTTAGACAGAACCAAAATGAAGAGCAAATGATTGATGCTCCTGTGCAAATAAAAGAAGAAGCATCTGTTGTTATTGAAGAAAAATAACTCATAATCATTCACAAAAAAGCAGGCTTTTATGCCTGTTTTTTTGTTGGTGTTTATTATGCCAAAAGATTATAGATTTTGCTAACATAGTTTTTGATTATATCTAATCTAGCACTATAGCTTTGTGTGTCTTTTTCAATAAATATTTTTTGATCTGGACGAATTTTTATTACCCCAAAAGAACGTGATATTAACTCTATTAGCTTTTCTGATTCTTTAAAAGTATTTTGATAAAAAC
>CAYJKS010000093.1:439-4873 GCA_964370705.1 uncultured Azospirillaceae bacterium | reverse complement strand
AACATCTTGCCATGGGTCGCTTTCTAATTGCTTCATACCCAAGCTAATTCTTTGGTTGTCTTCATTGAACTTAATAACTTGAACTTTGATTGTTTGACCAACAGTAAGCATTTCTGCTGGGTGATTAATTCTTTTCCAAGAAATATCTGTAACGTGAAGTAGTCCATCAACGCCACCCAAATCAATGAATGCACCGTAATCTGTAATGTTTTTAACAACACCGTCCAAAATAGAACCTTCTTTGATTGCATCAATTAGCTCTGCTCTTGATTCTGCACGTGTTTCTTCTAAAACAACACGACGAGATACAACGATGTTACCTCTTAGTTTGTCCATTTTCAAGATTTGGAATGGTTGAGAAATACCCATTAATGGAGAAATATCTCTAATTGGGCGAATATCTATCTGAGAACCTGGCAAGAATGCAACTGCTCCATTTAGGTCAACAGTAAAACCACCTTTAACACGGCCAAAGATAACGCCGTTAATTCTCTCGTTTGCGTTCATAGCTTTTTCTAGCTCGAACCATGCTTCTTCACGGCGTGCTTTTTCGCGAGAAAGAACAATGTTGCCGTCTTTGTCTTCGTAGCGATCAACATAAACCTCTACTGCATCTCCAATTTTTAGCTCTGAGTTTTGACCAAATTCTCTAAGAGGAATTCTGCCCTCAGATTTTAGACCAACATCTACCATTGCAAAGTCTGGAGTAATTCTAATTATTGTTCCCTTAACTACTGAGCCAATTAATGTGCCATTGCCAAACTGCTCATTAAGCAAGTCTGCAAATACTTCATTAGTTTCTGGGATTTGAATTTCTGTATTATTCATAAAATATAAACGTTTCATAAAATGCCAACCCTATTATTTAGAGCGGTCTTGTGCGAGATTAAACACTAATAGCAACGCACCTTGCTCATTAGCATGGCTCTTTTATAAGAGATAAATATTTATTTTTCAACAGTTTTTTGCTTATTTGATAGCAAAAAATGTAATTTATTTTTTAGAATCGATATAATTGATCGCAACATCGCCAACTTGAGAGATACTAAGACTTGAAGTGTCTATCAAAAAAGCATCTTCTGCTGGCTTGAGTGGAGCAGTTGCACGGCTAGAGTCCCTAGTGTCTCTTTCTACAATATCTGCCAACACTTTTTCGTAAGAAATGTCTATGCCTTTTTCTACAAACTCTTTATGTCTTCTGTCTGCCCTAACCTCACTAGTGGCTGTTAAAAAAAACTTTATATCAGCATGAGGACAAACAACTGTGCCTGTATCTCTACCGTCATAAACTGCACCGCTTGCTTTTGTGCCGTCTGCAAAAGTTGGGCTTAGCGAAAAATCTTGTTGCATCTTCAACAATGCTTGTCTAACCTTTGGGTGAGCCGATACTATTGAGGCAAAATTGCCACCATTTGCACCCCTAAATTCTGGATGTTTAGATAGCTCCATCATCTTAGAAAATGTTAGGTTAAGAGCAAGTTTTTCTGCTTCATTCTCATTATTAACATCTAAACCTTGCAAAAACATATCCAAACCAACAGCACGATACACCATGCCTGTGTCAAAGTGAGATAAATTATATTTTTTTGCTAATATATTTGCTAGGGTTCCCTTGCCTGCAGAAGCAGGCCCGTCAATAGTTATAATCATCTTTATCTCCTTATTTCTTGAAATCATCTATTATTTTTTGTGTTATAGCAAAAACCTCATCAGCTTTTTTGTCAGAAGTATCTACAATAATTGCATCTTCTGCTGGCTTGAGTGGAGCAACAGCACGGCTAGAGTCTTTTTTATCTCTTTCTACAATATCTGCCAACACTTTTTCGTAAGAAATATCTATGCCCTTTTCTACAAATTCTTTGTGTCTTCTGCCTGCTCTAACCTCAGCACTAGCTGTAATAAAAAACTTTATGTCAGCATGAGGGCAAACAACTGTGCCTGTATCTCTGCCGTCATAAACCACGCCTTTAGCCGAATTAAAAGCAAAATCTCTTTGCATTTGCAGCAATGCCTGCCTAACTTCAGGATAACTAGCAACAATAGATGCATTTTTTGCTCCAGCCTCTCCCCTAAACTCTACGTGCTTAGACAAATTCATCATCTCTTCAAAAGTAAGTTCTTGGGCATAAGTTAGTGCTAAAGCATCATCATTTATATCTGCTTTGTTTATAAAAAACTTTATGCCGACTGCTCGATATATCATACCTGTATCAAAATATGGAATATCATAAAAACTTGCAACTTTTCTTGCCAAGGTTCCCTTGCCAACAGAAGCTGGACCGTCTATGGTTATAATCATAAATTTTGCCTTTATATAAATTTTAACATATTTAGCATAATCTTAGATAAAATAATATATAAGGCAATAAAAAATGGCAAAAATTAGAATATTTGTGGAAAGAGATAGCATCAAACTAGGAGATGTCTTTGCTTTGGAAGAAAAACAAACACATTACCTCCTAAATGTTATGAAAAAAACTTTAGGGGATTCTTTTTTGTGCTTTAATGGTGCAGACGGAGAGTTTGAGGCAAAAATAGCAAAAACTGCAAAAAAATATGCCGAAGTAGAAATTGTAAAAAAAACCAAAGATTTTATTCCTTGCGATGACGTATGGCTTATCTTTGCCCCAATAAAAAAAGACAGAACCGACTTTGTAATAGAAAAAGCAACAGAGCTAGGCGCAACAAAAATTATTCCAGTTATTACTAAGCATACAATCTCTGACAAAACAAAAACTCAAAGATTTGTACTTCAGGCAATAGAGGCGTCTGAGCAATCTAGGCGAATCGATATACCGCAAATAGATGATGCCATTTCTTTTAAGAATCTACTCAAAGATTGGGACCCAAGTAGATGCTTGTATTATATGGATGAAACTGGAAATGGCGAACCTATATCTAAGGCTTTTGCCAACTCCCAAAAGCCAGCGGCGATTTTGGTTGGGCCAGAAGGTGGCTTTTGCAAAGAAGAGCTAGATTTTTTATCCAAAATGTCATATACTAAAGGAGTTAGTCTGGGAAAGCTCATTTTAAGAGCAGAAACTGCCGTCGTTGCGGCACTTTCTTGTTGGCAGGCAATTAGTGGCAACTGGGAATAAATGGAGCAAAAATGGATAAAGTAGAAGCTATTAAAGAAGAAAAAAAAATCAAAATTCCAAATTACCAAGAAGAGTTTTATAGCTGGTTATACGAGAGCCCAAATAAATCAAAGCTCCTAGACAAGCAAAAGCTCCTAAACGTTCTTACTCTCGGATATAGCTCAAAGCTAGCAAAATCTTGCGTGGAAGAAATAAAATCATCTGCAAAAGTGCTACAAATGGGTGCAACTTTTGGTGAGCAAATAGATGTATTGGCAACAAAAGTTGGCGTTTATGGTCAAATAGACTTAATCGATATTAGCAAAACGCAAATAGATTATGCTCAAGAAAAATATTGCTACAAATATCCATTTATAAAATTTGTTAACTACGATGCTTCAAAACCAATCAAAAAACAATATGACGCTATTGTTTGCTATATGCTCTTGCACCAAGTTCCTTCTAATGTTCAGGCAAAGATTATTAGCAATGCTCTTAATTGCCTCAAGCCACAAGGAAAAGCCATTTTTATAGATTATCACAAACCAAAAAAATGGCACCCTCTTGCTTGGATTGCCAAACAATTCAATAGATTATATCAGCCTTTTGCAGAAGAAATGTGGCAAAAAAACATTGCGACATTTGTGCAAAAAGCACCTAATTTTTATTGCAAAAAAGAACTGTTCTTTGGTGGATTCTATCAAAAAACTACCATTGTTAGAAAAAAAGACTAAAAATCTATAAGCCTACTAATTCTCTAATTTTTTGAGCCGCAACTTTTGACGGAAGCAATTTTTGTGCTTGCTTAAAATTAACAGCGTCAGGACTTGAGATGTTTGTGGCATATTTTTTGGCACATAAATCTTTGCTTTTTTGTAAGCCAGCTTTTGTTTGTAAAGATTAAGGTAGGAGCTCCTGTTCCACAAGACTCACTTGCCATAGAAACCGAATCGCCTGTAACAATAATTTTGTCTGCACAGGCATAAAAACCCATCAAAGGATTTTCTTTTTTCTCACCCCACAAATATGTGTATGCAGGAATATGTCCTAACTTGTCCATAATTAGTTTTTGTGGCTCGTCACCGGTTCTTTTAGAAGATGTGATAAGAATTGAACCACTTGTTTGATTGTGAATCTTTAAGACTTCGTCAGCAAAATCGCTAGCAACCTCTAAGGGAAAAGGCTTTCCTTTTATGGCGCCGCCAATAATTACGGCAATATGAGGTTTAGGCAAGTGAGCAAAAATAGGCTCCCATTTTTGTCTTGCCTCTTGCATTGTTTTTTCTGAAATTCTATGAGGAGAGCCAGTCATATAAAAAATATTTTTTGACTTGCTTTTGCCTCTATAATGCTCTGG
>CAYJKS010000093.1:0-429 GCA_964370705.1 uncultured Azospirillaceae bacterium | reverse complement strand
AAATCTATATCTTTTAGCCCAAATTTGCCAGAGTAAAGAAGCTGAACAATTTTTATACTATCTTTAGATTGCTTTTTTATCCAAAGAGCAATTGGTGTTGTGCGGCGGCTAATAGATATTACTACATCTGGCAAAACCTCATTTTTTAGTGGGGAACTTTGCTTTTGGTCAAGACCGAGCAAGCTTTTTCCTCTTAAAAAATTTGGAAGTCCAGAAAACCTATTATAAACTATATTTTTTTCTATTATCTCAAAACCATCGCCCAATTCTTGCAAAATTCCTCTTGCAATACCAACGCTACCCATTCTATTATCTAACAAGACCCAAACAATTTTTTTCATTCTAATAACTCACATTTTTCTAGTAAAAATTTTTTATTAAGGGTATAGTATTAGCTTTGTTATATAAATTCAATCTTTTTTTGAATGG
>CAYJKS010000092.1:4104-4893 GCA_964370705.1 uncultured Azospirillaceae bacterium | reverse complement strand
TCAAGACAAATTCCTAAACGCTTTTGAAGCAATCTTAAATCACGGTAGCTACTGTCAAGGTAAAGAAACTGTTGAACTAGATGCAAAATTAGCAGAATTTTCTAATGCAAAATTTTGTGCAACTTGCTCTTCTGGGACAGACGCTTTGATTTTGCCTTTAATGGCTTGGGGAGTAAAAGAAGGTGACGCTGTATTTTTGTCATCTTTTACTTTTGTAGCATCTGCAGAAGCTCCTGTTTTGTTGGGCGCAACTCCAGTATTTATAGATTCTGAATCAAGCTCATATAATATTGACCCAAAAGATTTGCAAAAAGCCATTGATGAGGTTAAGGCAGAAGGCAAACTAACTCCAAAGGTTATTATTGCCGTAGATATTTTTGGTTGCCCTGCAAACTACGATGCAATTATGAAGATTGCTAAAGAAAATAATATGAAAGTTTTGTCTGACGCTGCTCAAAGTTATGGTTCAGAATATAATGGCGTCAAAGCTGGCGCAATTGCAGATATGACTGCAACTTCTTTTTATCCGACCAAACCTTTAGCTTGCTATGGCGACGGCGGTGCTTGCTTTACAAACTCACAAGAAGAATATGACAATATGGTATCTTGTAGAGTACATGGCATGAATATGTCTGACAGATATGACAACATCAAAATTGGTATTAACGCTCGTATGGATTCTTTTCAGGCAGCCGTTGTTTTGCAAAAACTAACAGTTTTTAATCAAGAACTAAAAGACAGAGAAATCATTGCCAAACATTATGATGCAAACCTAAGTGATTTTTATGG
>CAYJKS010000092.1:0-4094 GCA_964370705.1 uncultured Azospirillaceae bacterium | reverse complement strand
AAGAAGTTGCTAGCAACTGTAAGTCTGCTTATGCACTATACACAATCACTTGTGATGATAGAGATGAGTTACAACAATGGCTAAAAGATGCTGGCATTCCTTCTGGAGCATATTATCCTCGCCCAGTTCACACTCAAACAGCATATAGCTCTTTTAACAATCGTTCTTTGCCTGTTTGCGAAAAACTAGCAAAAACGGTTTTAAGTATTCCAATGCACCCATATCTAGAAAGAGACGTGCAAGATTATATTATAGAAAAAATGAACGAATTTGCAGCCAAAAAATCTTCAAAAGCTGCATAATCTCTCAAAACAAAAATCCCCCAAGAAAATCTTGGGGGATTTTTTTAGCTATAAGAAATATAAAGCAAAACTAATCCTAAAATAACTCGATAAACGACAAAAGGCAAAAAAGAATATTTTTTTAGCCAAGACATCATAAAGAAAATAACTGCAATAGATATAATAAAAGAATAAGAAACAGCATTAAATATTTCAAACAAATGGACAACCTCATCAGAACGATAAAGCTCCCAACCAGCCAACAAACTAGCTCCAACAATAGCTGGAATAGAAAGCAACATCGAAAACTTGGCGGCTTCAATCCTATTTATGCCCAAAAACCTTGCCATTGTAATAGTTACTCCCGAACGGCTTGTTCCTGGTATTAGTGCCATTGATTGTGCAACACCAATAAACAAAGCATGTTTTATTGTCAAATCTTCAATTTTTTTATCCGAATTAGAATACTTATCTACAAACCACAAAACAGTTCCAAAAATCAAAATATTCCACCCAACAATTCTAATACTTCTTAGCCACTCCATGCCACTATAATACAAAGCCAAGCCAACAACAACTGCAGGGATAGTTGCTACCACCAACAACCAAAACAAACGACTTCCCTCCGTTTTTAGACTAGGCACAAAGCGTGAAGCAAACAAATCCTTAATAACAAGCAAGATGTCTTTATAAAAATAAATAATAACTGCCAATATTGAGCCAAAATGCAAAGCAATATCCAAAACCAATCCCTGATCCTCAAAGGCCGTAAATTTAGAAAGCAAAATCAAATGACCCGAAGAACTAATTGGCATATATTCTGCCAAACCCTGAATTATTGCCAAAACAATTATCTGCAACTGTGTCATGCCTACTCCTAAAACTTCTTACAATTAGCCATTTTGCTATTTATATCTAACAAAGAATGAGGATTAAACCTCACATTATTTATAGATGCTCCCCAATGCAAATGAGGTCCTGTAGAACGTCCTGTGCTACCAACGCTTCCAATAACATCTCCTTTTTTTACCTCATCTCCTAAATTTACACTAGAAGATTCTAAGTGAGCATAAAGAGTTTGCAATCCTTGCCCATGATCCACAACAACCAAATTTCCTGTATAAAAATAATCGCTTCCGTTTAGTACCACTTTTCCACTTCCTGCTGACTTAACTGAAGTTCCAGATACTTGAGCAATGTCCACACCACTATGCGGGCTTCTTTTTTGCCCATTTAGAATTCTTTGAGACCCAAAAGTGCCACTAATACGTCCTTCAACAGGCAAAACAAAGCCCTCTGCCCAATCTTGAGAAAAATTTGCATTGCTTACAGCTTTTTTAACATCATCTCTTTCTCGCATAATTTCTTTTTTATCTTCTTTGCTTGGTGTAACTTTTTTGGGTGGCAATCCCTTAATGTTTTGAATATCCCAATTTGCAGGCATAACCTCAAAATTTATATTTTTTTGTCTTCCATTATCATAAACAATATACAAGTGAGCCTCTTTAGGTTCATCACGCCCCAAGGCAATAACAAATTCTCCATCCTTGTTTACTAGATATTTTTTCTTATTAAAAATAACTTCACTAGCACTCAAAGATTTTCCAACAATCATTTCACCTTGCTTTATATCCCCACAAAGTTCAACGCTAGCATCATTTGCCATAGTTGTAGATATGCACAAAAAATTTATGCTAATCGCCAAACAAATTTCCTTGTAACTCATTTTTCCTCACTATTGGTTTGGTTTTTATACTTCCATCAGCAAAAACAACTTCTAAACTTGCAGATTTTTTTGCTTGCTCTTGATTATATATAGTTTTTCCACGTCCGTCTTTTATCCAAGCAAATCCGCGACTTAGCACAGAATCAACAGATACAGATTCTAACCTAGCCGCTAAATTGCTTAAGCTATCTGCACGCTTATCAAAGACATTATTAATATAACTTGGTTTTACTTCGTTCATTTTTAGCATATTTTGTTTTTGCACAAGATAATTACCAAAAACTAGCTTTAGCCTCTCACTCTTATCATCTAGTTTTTGCACATTCTCAAACAAAATATGCTCCAAGTTTGGTATTCCTCTTTTAAGAGCTTCTATCAACAGCTTTCTTTCTTGCAAGAATCTATTTATAGAATTACTTATCCTTCCTTGCAAACTAAGCATATTAGACACAATTTCTGCCTTAACTGGCACCACAAATTCTGCTGCTCCAGTTGGCGTAGGAGCCCTTTTATCTGCAACATAGTCAATAAGCATTGTGTCTGTCTCATGCCCCACGGCAGATACAATTGGAATCTTCGAGTCATAAACAGCCCTAATAACCACCTCTTCATTAAAGCACCACAAATCTTCCAAAGATCCACCACCACGCGCCACAATCAATACATCTGGTTTTGCAATATTGCCCCCTTGTGGCAAATCATTAAAACCTTTTATTGCTTGAGCAATCATATTTTCTGCTCCAGCTCCTTGCACCAAGCAAGGCCAAACAATAATATGACACCCAAACCTATCAGACACACGATGAATAATATCTCTAATCACTGCGCCAGTTGGACTAGTAACAACACCAATAACTTTGGGCAAAAATGGAATTTTTTGTTTATGAGAAGCATCAAACAAACCTTCTTGCATAAACTTTTTTTTACGTTCTTCTAAGAGCTTAAGCAATGCACCTGCACCAGATACTTCCATTTGCTCAATTACCATTTGATAATTGCTCTTGCCTGCAAAAGTCGTAATTTTTCCGCTAACAATAACCTCCAAGCCATCTTCTGGCTTAACCATTAGCTTTGATGCTGCTGTCTTCCAAACCACAGCCGACAAATTAGCATTCTCATCTTTTAAGGTCAAATAATAATGTCCAGAATCTGCTCGCTTACAGCCAGAAATCTCGCCCTTTACTCTCACACTAAAAAAGCTATTTTCAACAACTTTTTTTATTGCAAAAGATAGTTCACTAACACTATATTCCAAAACCTCATTGCTCATATGTCTAATAGCCCTTTTGCAAAATCTTTGGCACCAAATTCGTCTAAGTCTTCTATTCCTTCTACCACGCCAATATAATAAATTGGTTTTGGGTTATTTGAGGCTATCTGCACCAAAATCCCTCCTTTAGCCGTTCCATCTAACTTAGTAATAACCAAGCCAGAAACATTGACCATTTGCCCAAAAGTCTCAACTTGAGACAAGGCATTTTGCCCTGTTGTTGCATCTAAGGTTAGCAAAGTTTCATGTGGAGCGTCAGGAACAACCTTAGCAATAACTTTAACAATTTTTTTTAGCTCTTCCATCAAGCCTAATTTATTTTGCAATCTTCCTGCTGTATCAATAAAAACAATATCATCACCTTGCTTAATTGCCTGCATTAAGCCGTCATAACAAAGGCCTGCGCTGTCGCAGCCATTTTCTCCAGCAAAAACTCTAACACCGCTTCTTTGCCCCCAAACTTGCAATTGCTCAACCGCCGCTGCCCTAAAAGTGTCTCCTGCAATCAAAGAAATTTGCTTTCCTTGATTTTTATACTTAGTTGCAAGCTTGCCAATAGTTGTAGTTTTGCCAGCGCCATTTACCCCAACCATTAAAATAACAAATGGTTTTTTGCTACTATCAATAAGTAATTTCTTCTCACAAGGCACCAAAATATTTTCTATCAGACTGGCTAAACTGCTTTTAATTTGCAGTTCATCATTATTTTTATCTTGTTTGATTTTTGCAAAATTACTTACGATTTTAGCAGCCGTCACAACTCCCATATCTGCAGAAATAAGCAATTCTTCTAGCTCTTCCAAACTATTGCTATCTA
>CAYJKS010000091.1:0-4908 GCA_964370705.1 uncultured Azospirillaceae bacterium | reverse complement strand
TAGAGCAACAGCCTTCTAAGCTGTGGGTCAGACGTTCGAATCGTCTAGAGCGTGCCAATAAAAGCCTTTTAGTAGTTATCTATTAAAAGGCTTTTTTGTTTTTTTATGAATTGAATTGTTGTTTTTTTATAAAAAGTATCATAATATAAAAAAATATATAGGAGATTTTGTTATGATAAAAAAATATATTTTTGCTTTTTTAGTCCTTTTGCTATTTTGTGCCAAAGCCAATGCTAATGTTGCTCATATAGAAGAAGACATTATTTCTATTGATGCAATTTCTAATGATAAAGAAGTTGGAAAAAATATATTATCTCAAAAAGATTTGCTTGAGTATGAAAAAAGATTTGTAAGAGAAGATGACCCAGAAAATAATCGTGTTAGTTTTTATAGAAGCAACCAAGCGCTTGTTGCCGAGTTTACGGTAATAAACGATCAAATATCTGGCGTTGCAAAATTTTATTATCCTGATGGTGCACTAGAATCTGAGGTTAGTTATAATAATGGCAAATCTCAAGGATACAGAACCCAATATTTTCCTAGTGGCAATGTTAAAGAATATGTTATTTTTGTTGATGGCAAATGTAATGGAACAATTACAGTTTATTATGATGGTGGTGGCATAAAACAAGAGATTCCTTGTGCTGATGGCAAAATTAACGGCATTATGGTTGAGTATGATACACAAGGATTTATGACCAAAGAAGTAACCGTAAAAAACAATGCTCGTAATGGGCTAAGACGTACTTATTATCAAAATGGTCTAATCGATTCTGAGGCTTTTTATAAAAACTCTAAGCTAGAAGGTGATGTTGTCTATTATTACAAAAATGGCAATATAGAAATGAGAATACCTTATGTTAACAACCAAATAGATGGTTATGTTGAAGAATATTACTCTAATGGTAGTCTCAAAAACAACTATTTATATAAAAAAGGCAAACCAGTAGCCGTCAAAAAACGCTAAGATTTCTATTAGCCAGATAAATAGGTTTTTATGGCATCATCTCTTTCAAACAAATACAAAAGGTTGCGAAGAGCTTGCCCTCTAGCAGATTTTAGCTCAGGATCTAGTTGCATAATCATTTTAGCGTCTTTGTTTGCACTAGCAAATAGGTTTTGATGCTTGCTCATATCTGCTAACCTAAATTGAGCAAAACCAGACTGTTTTGTGCCTAAAATCTCACCACCGCCTCTTAACTCTAAGTCTTTTTCTGCAATAACAAATCCGTCTTCGCTATCACGCATAATGTTTAGTCTTGCTCTAGCTGTTTCACTTAACGGAAATCCATATAACAAAACACAACTGGCAGGTTTTATGCCTCTTTTTACTCTTCCTCTAAGCTGATGTAGTTGAGCTAGCCCAAACCTTTGAGCATGTTCTATAACCATAATTGTAGCTTCTGGCACATTAACTCCAACCTCAATCACAGTTGTTGCTACCAAGATTTTTATTTTATTTTGCCTAAAAAGCTCCATAACCAAATCTTTTTCTTTTTCTTTCATTTTGCCATGAATCAAGCCAACATCATTGCCAAAAGTTTTTTGCAAAAGCTCAAACCTTTTTTGAGCTGCCGCTAAATCTAGTTTTTCTGATTCTTCAACAAGTGGACAAACCCAATATACTCTTTCTCCTAGTAAGATTTTGCGTTTTATGCCCTCAATAACATCTTCTGCCTTATTTATTGGCATAACTCTTGTATCAACAGGTTTTCTGCCTTCTGGAAGTTGGTCAATTTTTGAGTAATCCATATCTCCAAAAAGTGTAAAAATTAGGCTTCTAGGAATAGGGGTTGCCGTCATAACCAAAACATCTGCATTATTGCCTTTGTTAGACAAGTTTAGCCTTTGATGAACCCCAAAGCGGTGTTGTTCATCAATAATAACACAAGCCAAGTCACAAAACTTTACATCTTCAACAAACAAAGCATGTGTTCCAATCAAAATATCTATTTTGCCTTCTAATAAGTCATTTAACAAATTTGCTCTTGCCTTGCCTTTTACTTTTCCAGTTAATATAGCAACTTTGATTTTTAGCTCTTCACAAATAGGGCAAATAGTTTCAAAATGTTGTTTTGCCAAAATTTCGGTTGGTGCCATAATAGTTGCTTGGGCACCAGTTTCTATGGCATTTAGCATTGTAAATAAGGCAACAATAGTTTTTCCGGAGCCAACATCTCCTTGCAAGAGTCTAAGCATTCTATTATTAGATGCCTGATCTTCATAAATTTCTGCTAACACTTTTTCTTGAGCGTTTGTTAAATTGAACTCAAGCATATCTAATAGTTTTTTTCTAAGTAGTCCATTGCCAATAATTTTTCTGCCACTTTGTTGTTTTATTTTTTCTCTCACAATTGCCAGAGCCAATTGATTTGCAAGCAACTCATCATAAGCCAGTCTGGTTTTGGCAGGGCAAAGAGGAGATAGCTCATCAATGTTTTTAGGATTATGTGCCATATATATAGCCTGATTAAAACTGGGCAAGTTTAATGATTTTTGAAAATGTATATCTATCCATTCATCAAGTGGTGGCAATAGTTTTAGGGCTTGGTTTTTGACTTTGGTCATAAACTTGTTGCTAATGCCAGCTGTTAGCGGATATATTGGCTCAATTTCCAAAATCTTAGAAGTTTCTGTAGGGTCAACAATATATTCTGGGTGGCTCATTTGCAAAATATTATTAAAATTTTGAATTTTTCCGCTAATAATTTTGCTTGCTCCAATTGGTAGGTTTTTGTTTATGCTGTCTTGATATATCTTAAAAAATATAAGCTTTATTTGCTTACTGTTAACATCTTCGCATATAACTTGATATGGAAGTTTTTTGTTCTTTGGGGCAATATGCTCAACAACTTTAACTTTTAGGGTGTTTATTTGTTCTAGCTTAATACTATTTAGGTTAGGCACAAAGTTTCTAAAAACAATAGAAGAGGGCAGGTGCCATATAATATCTATGATTTTATCCCCATTTACCAAATTAGCTAGTAATCTGCTGTATTTTTCTCCAATGCCAGCAAGAGAGCTAATATTTGCAAATATAGAAAATAAAAATGGTGGTCGCATTGATTAAACCTAAAAACTTGTTGCTATATTTAAATATAATATATATTTTATCAATTAAGTAAACAACAAGATTAAAACAATGCATGAAGAATTTATAAAAAAGATAAATAAAATATCTACAATATCTGGAGTAGTCTCGGGTTATGAGGCTTTTGTTTTGGACACTATTTATAAGCAAACGCAAAATGATATTATATATATTGCAAGTGATGGCGTTAGCTTAGAACAAACAGCTGAGGTTTTGTTAGCCATAAATCCAAAGATTGAGTTATTAAAGTTTCCTGCATGGGACACTGTTCCATATGATAGGGTTTCTCCCAACCCCACGATTATTGCAAAAAGAGTAGATACTTTGGCAAAACTTTCTTTTGTTCCCAAAGGCAAAAGAGTTATTGTTACAAGTGTTGGTGCAATTATGCAAAAACTTCCGCCACAAAAGAACTTGCTGTTGGCAAAGAACTTAGTTTTAATAGTTTTTTGCACTATGTTTCTATGAATGGATATTGTCGAGTAGAGCAAGTTATGGAGGCTGGAGAATATGCTATTAGAGGAGATATTATAGATATTTTTCCAAATGGTGTTGAAGAGCCTTTGCGAATAGATTTGTTTGGTGACTTGATAGAAAAGATTAGAACTTTTGATGTTTTGACACAACGAACAACAGGACAAATTAAGAGTTATATTTTTCAGGCTATTGGTGAGGTTGCTATTGATGAGGCCTCTATAAAGTCTTTTAGGAGCAATTATCGAGAAGAATTGGGCGGCAGCTCAAAAGATGAGATATATGAGGCTATTTCTGCGGGCAAAAAATATATTGGTATGGAACATTGGTTGCCATTTTTTTATGATGAGCCTCTGCCTAGTTTGTTTGATTATTTGCCTCAAGCAAAAATTGTTTTTGGCACAAATGCAAATCAGGCTTTAGAAGGAAAAAATGACAGTATTATTGACCATTATCAAGCAAGAATTATGGGTCTAGAATCAAAAATTGCTTCAGATATAGATACCTATCGCCCAATTGAGCCAACAAGACTTTATTTGACCAAAAATCAAGTGCTTGATAAACTATCTCAAAGAGGTGCCATTAGCTTAACTCCTCTAAACTTGCCTAAAGATGATAGTGTTTTTGAGCTAGAGCTTGCTCCTGCCCAAAATTTTTCTGTGGCAAAAAGTATTTCTGCTACTCAAGTATATATAGACTTGCTGTCTTATTTGTCTGAGTATAATAGCCTTAAAAAAATTCTTTGCTGCTACTCACAAGGCTCAAGAGAAAGACTTTTTGCTCTTATAAATGAAGTTGCAGCCAACTCTGCTAGTAAGCTAGATTTTTGTCTTGCAGATAATTGGAATGATGCGCTAAACAAAGCAACAAAAAATATGATTGTGTTTGTTGTTACAAATCTAGCTCATGGCTTTAGAGGTAACGGTTTGTGCGTTGTTTCTGAACAAGATGTGTTAGGTGCTAGACAAGTTAGAAAAACTGCCAAAAAAGCAAGCTACAAAGATTTTGTTGCCGATGTTTCTTCTCTAAATATTGGTGAGCTCGTTGTTCATATTGAACACGGTGTTGGACGATTTATGGGGCTAGAAACTATTGATGCTGGCGGTGCACCCCACGATTGTCTAAAGATTTTTTATGCCAATGAAGATAAGCTATTTGTTCCTGTCGAAAATATTGATATGATTTCTAGGTATGGAGTTGATGACGACAAAGCAAAATTAGATACACTAGGTGGCATTGCATGGCAGGCAAAAAAAGCTAAAGTAAAAAAACGCATTAGAGAAATTGCCGAAAAACTAATAGCACTTGCAGCTCAAAGACATTTGCAAAAATCAGACTCATAT
>CAYJKS010000090.1:4525-4912 GCA_964370705.1 uncultured Azospirillaceae bacterium | reverse complement strand
GGTTTATGAGATAAAAGATTATTTTTTGCTACATGGTGGGCAGGTTAGAACAAATCTTTCATCAATATTTTTTTCGCCCCACTCACACATTAGCTCTAAAATTGGCATTAAGGTTGCGCCTTTTTTGGTTATTGAATATTCAACTTTTGGCGGAATCTCACTATATGCTTTTCTAGAAATTAAGCCATCTACTTCTAATTCTCGCAATTGATTGGTTAAGGTTTTTTGAGAAATGCTTTTTACTTCTGTCATTAAATCCTTAAACCTTTTTGTGCCTTCTTCTGCTAAAATATATAAAATTAAAGGCTTGCATTTGCCGCCTATCATTTTTAGTGTGACTTCAATTTCGGAGCTTACTGTTATTTTATCCATTGGTTACCTTTATTT
>CAYJKS010000090.1:3613-4515 GCA_964370705.1 uncultured Azospirillaceae bacterium | reverse complement strand
TGCCATATTGACAATTTTTTTATCTTATTTTACATTGTTACAGTAATTTATACTATAACATAAAAAATGTCAATAAAGGAGATAGATATGACAAAAAAATTGGTTGTAATAACTGGTGCAAGTTCTGGATTTGGTAAGGCGTTAGCAAAAGATTTTAACAAAGATGGATACCCTTTATTGCTTTTGTCAAGGAGCATTGAGCCTATGAGTGAGCTAGATAATACTAACGTAATCTATGCAAAAGTAGATGTAAAAGATTATGTTTCTTTTGAAAAAGCCGTTAGAGATGCAGAAGAAAAATTTGGCAAAACAGACTTGATGATTAATAATGCTGGAATGATGTTATTAGGTCATATTGAGTCTCAAGATCCAGCTGAGTGGCAAACAATGTTAGACATAAATCTTATGGGTGTTATGAACGGCATGAAAATTGTGACCGATAATATGAAAAAACAACAATGCGGCACAATTATTAACATATCTTCTATTGCAGGAGTTAAGGCTTTTGGTGCTCATGCTGCATATTGTGCGACAAAATATGGCGTTATGGGATTGTCAGAAACAGCTAGAATGGAGCTTGCTCCGCACAATGTTAGAGTTATTCGTGTTTGCCCAGGGGCTGTTGCCACAAACTTACTTTCTCATACAACATCTGACGAAATAAAAGAAGGCTATAATAAATGGAAAGAATCAACAGGCGTTGGCTCTATAACTGCAGAAGATGTGTCAAAAACAATTAAGTTTGCTTATGAAATGCCACAAGGTGTTAATATTAGAGAAATTCAAATTGCAGACACAAAACAAGACGCGTAACATTTAGGAATAAAAAATGTCTTTATTGATGATAATTACAATATTATCCATTGCTTTAATTTCTTGGCAGGTTGCGTTTTTGCACCTCT
>CAYJKS010000090.1:0-3603 GCA_964370705.1 uncultured Azospirillaceae bacterium | reverse complement strand
TATATTGCTTTGCTCAGGCATTGCTTATTTGCCATTGGGTATTGCTTATAAATTTGGCTCAATGTTACCATATTGGGCGGTGATAATATTTAGCCTTTTAACGGCTATCTCAATTTTATTCATAAGTCTTGGAGTATTAAGATTATCTTTATTAGCGCTAACAACTCCTCTTGCAATATTTTCAAAAAAAGGAAAAACACTATTCAAAGAAGTATTTAGTTCTTCTAAACTTGGGCTTGTTTCTTTGATTCTTGCTTTTATCTTTGGCTCTTTTTCTTTTTATCAGGCTGCAAAAGTTCCTGTTATAAAACATTATGACCTTGCTTATAAAAATCTGCCACAAGAGTTAGATGGTTATAAAATAGCCCATATTTCTGATACTCACGCAGGTGTATTGTTCCGCAAAAAATGGAATGAAGATATGGTTAAAAAAACTATGGCAGAAAAAGCGAATTTGATTGTTCATACTGGCGATATTGCAGACGGCTTGCCATCTCAAGTAAAAGATAGTGTTGCTCCAATGCTAAAATTATCTGCCCCAGATGGCGTTTATTATGTGATGGGCAACCATGAAAATTATTATTCAATTGAGGCATGGCGAGAATATCATAAAAAAAATGGCAAAAATGTTTTAGAAGATGAATATGTCGTTCATAAAAACCTGCCTCTTGTGATTGCAGGAGCAAAAGCAGGACCAAAAACAATGCCAACTGATTATGAAAAACTTTTGAAAAACATCCCTAAAGATGCATTTGTTTTATTATTAGATCATTATCCAAATAGAGCAAGCAAATCAAAAGAGTATGTTGATTTACAATTATCTGGTCATACGCATGGCGGGTTGACTTTTTATCTTGCGCCTATGATTGCAAAGTTTAATAATGGCTTTGTAAATGGGTTGTATAATTTGGGCGATATGAAGTTGTTTGTATCATCTTGTGCAGGTCTTTGGAGCTATGCCCCACTAAGATTATTTGTGCCGTCAGAAGTTGCTATATTAAGATTGGTAAAAGAATAAAGTTATTTAAACGCTAGCCCTTTTTGTCGCGAAGAGGGCTAGTGTTTCGATATTGGCTTGGTGTCATGTTTTCTTGAAGCCTAAAAAGACGATAAAATGTTGCTAGACTATTAAAACCACATTCAAAAACAATTTCTATGATTGTAGCGTTTGTTTCTATTAGCTTGATTTTTGCCTTTTTTAACCTTAGTTCTGCTATATAATTGCTAGGTGTTGTATTATATTGCTGCTTAAATATCTCGGTTATTCTCTTGTTAGAAAGATTTATAGATTTTAATTTATCTTCCAAAGATTCTGCATCATCAAACAGGTTATCAATAATGTTTTTTATGTCTTGTGCTTTGCTTTGTATATAGTTATATTCTAATAAATCACTTTTGCATCTTTTGCAAGGGCGATATCCTTTCTTAATACATTCTTCTGCAGTGTAAAAAAACTCTATATTCTCTTTTTTAGGAGTTTTTGATTTGCAAGAAGGCCGACAAAAAATGCCAGTTGTTTTAACTGCATAAAAAAATTTTCCGTCATAAGACTCATCACAACGTGCAATAATTTTATAAAAATCAAGCTTACTCATTTGCTTCCTTAAAAAAATCATTTGCCTTTGCATAAGAAAATGAGCAGTTTATTAACTCATCCACATTGTCATTTTTTAGATTATTTGCGGTTTCAATGGTTTTGGCACAAGCATATCTAACAGCACTTGAGCCAAGGCTCAGGCGCTTTACGCCAATTTTTTCTAGCTCTTTAATATCATAAAACTTTGGATTAAGCACAATATTAACTGCCCCATTAATGTTTTTAACAAGGGTTTCAACCGTTGTTTTATCCATTGCTCCTGGGACAAACACGCAGTCTGCTCCTGCTTTTATAAATGCGTTTGAGCGACTTATTGCCTCATTTAGTTTTTCTTCTTCATTTCCAATGTTTAGCCAATAAGTGCAAGTTCTTGCATTTATTACAAAATCTACGCCAATCTCATTTTTTAGCTCTGTTAGAGCTGTTATTTTTTTTAGCATTAGTTCCAAATCATCAAGAGTGCCATCTGGCTTGCCATCTTCTATATTAAAACCAACAACACCTGCCTCAACAAGCTTTTTTGCATTATTTTTAATTTCTGCTATATCATCAGAATAACCTCTTTCAAAATCACAAGAAAGGGGTAGGGTGGCTCTTTTGTTTATTTGCTTTATAACACCTAACAAATCATCAAAAGAAATATCTTCGCCATCAGGATAACCTAACGAATAGGCAACACCTGCGGAAGTCGTAGCAAGTGCTTCAAAACCAGATTTTTCAAAAATCATTGCAGAGCCAGCATTCCAAATGTTTGGTAGCACAATCATTTTGTTGTTTTTATGCATTGCCATAAATTTTTTTGCATTATCTTTTGTTTTTTGCTCAATCATTTTTTGTTTTTTCTTTCTAACTCTAGAACATACTCTTTCATTTTTAAGCCACCTGCATAACCAACTAGTTTGCCAGAGCTACCAATAACCCTATGGCAGGGCACAATTATTGTTATTGGGTTTTTGTTGTTTGCCATACCGATTGCACGGCTAGCTTTTGAGTTGCCAACCTTTATTGCCATATCTTTATAGCTTACAGTTGTGCCATAATCAATTGTGGTTAGTGCTTGCCAAACTTTTTTTTGAAACTCTGTGCCTTCTAAAATATATGGAACATCAAAAACCTGCCTTTTGCCTGCAAAATATTCATCTAACTGAGATTTTAGTTTTATGGTTAGTTCACAATCTTGGGTATTTTGATATTCATCACCAATTTTTTTAATAAAGAATATATTTTTAGTGTCATGAATAATCGTAAATGCTCCAAACGGAGATTGATAATATGTTGTTTGTCTCATTTCTTATCCTTTCTTTTTATTGGGGCATAGTCTTTATATCCTTCAACCATACCATTGCCAACTTGCCACAAATAAAGGCTTGCAACTGATGCATAAGGATAATATCTTTTTTGATACTTGGCAAATAATTGTTTTGTAATTTTTTTATGATGATAAACCATTCTTAAGCCTCTTTGAATAATCAAATCATCATAAGCAATAATGTTTAGTCTATCCATAGAAAAAATCATAAGCATTTGAGCAGTCCACTTGCCAATTCCTTTAAGGCTTGATAGTTTGTTGCAAACTTCATCATCGGTTAAGTTATGCAAATCTTCAAGATCTAGGTTTTTGTTTTTTACCTCAGTTGCAATGTTTTTAATATATTCAACTTTCTTAAATGTCAAACCGCAAGATTGTAGCTCTTTATCATCAATTATTAAGATGTTTTCTGGCGTAATTTTGCCCAGTTTTGTTTTTATACGCTCATATACTGTAAGATGTGCTTTTCTAGATATTTGCTGACCTACTATGGCATTGATTAGGGAATCAAACAAATTATTGTTTGTTTCTCTTTTAATAAAGCCAACTTTTTCTATAAGTTCACCAAGTTTTTTATCTTTGGTTTTTAGGTGGTTTATATGTATGTCATCATATAACAAATAAGAAGTAGTCATTGTAAAGCCTTTTTTATTTTAATATTTCTTTAGTTAGCTCATTTAGTTCATCAATGCTTAAA
>CAYJKS010000089.1:0-4975 GCA_964370705.1 uncultured Azospirillaceae bacterium | reverse complement strand
AAATCGGCTGTTTGCTCAGAAACATATTGATGAGAAGTTCCATGAAACCCGTATCTTCTAATCTTATTTGTTTTATATTGCTCAATTGGCAATGCATACAAAAATGCTTCTGGAGCCATTGTTTGATGAAAAGCTGTGTCAAAAACTGCAACCTGAGGCAAGCTAGGTAGCAAGCCTTTGATTACCTTAATTCCTAGCAAATTCGCAGGGTTATGTAGTGGTGCCAAAGATGACAACTCATCTATTTTGGCAATAACATCATCATTAACCAAAACAGATTTATTAAAATATTCACCACCATGCACAACTCTATGACCAACAGCACTCAACTCTTCTACTGAGCCCAAAGCACCATTTTGAAGCAAGGCAAAAACCTCTTTTATTGCCTCATCATGGCTAGGCAATGCAACTTCTTTTACAATTTTATCATTATCACCAATTGCAATTGTTACAAATGATCCGTCTATGCCAATTCTGTCTGCCAAACCTTTAGCAACAACCTCATAATCATTACCAACAACATTAAACAATTGATATTTTAACGAAGAAGAACCTGAGTTCAAAACCAAAATTTTTTTCATACTATCTATCCTATTTCAATTTTATATTATTATTTATTTGCTTGCAAACAAGTAATTGCAATCATACCAACAATGTCTTCTACACTTGCCCCTCTCGACAAGTCATTTATAGGAGCATTAAGTCCTTGTAACAATGGACCATAAGCCTCTGCACCTGTTAATCTTTGAACAAGTTTATAGCCAATATTACCTGCATCAATATTAGGCATAACCAAAACATTTGCCCTACCTTCTAACACACTATCTGGAGCCTTTTTATCTGCAACAACTTTGCTTATTGCAGCATCTGATTGCAACTCTCCATCAAGCAAAATTCCCAAGCCTTTATATTCGGGCAGTTCTAGTTGCTTTTTAGCAATTTTTGTAGCTTCTCTAACCTTATCCACACTTTCTCCTTTGCCAGAACCTCTAGAAGAATAAGAAAGCATTGCTACTCTTGGCTCAATGCCTAGCATAAGAGCGGTATTAGCTGCGTCAAGAGCAATGTCTGCCAACTCTTGAGCATTTGGATTAATAATTAAAGCACAATCAGACATTATCATCTCAAAATCTGATGACACCATAACAAAACAAGAAGAAACAGACTTACCTTTTTGGGCTGATTTTATAATTTGCAAAGCAGGACGCACAGTCTCTGCTGTGGAGTGATTAGCACCAGACACCATACCTTCTGCGTATCCAGTCTTGACCATCATTGTTGCAAAATAGTTATAATTAAGCATTTGCTTTTTTGCTTCTTCTAGGCTAACGCCTTTGTCTTTGCGTAATTCATAAAATTTTTGAGACAATTCTTCCATATAAGGAGATTCTTCTGGAGTAACAATCTCGATTCCTTCTCGAGAAAAATAATTTTTGTCATAAAAAGCCTCAATTTCTGCCTTATTCCCCAAAATTATTATCTTTGCAGCCTTTACAGACGCCAAATAATGCCCTGCCTTAAGAATTCTCTCATCTTCTCCTTCTGGCAAAACAATAGTTCTTACATTTTTTTTTGCTTTTTCAACAAGTTGTTGCAAATATGCTGTGCCCATCATGGCCGTATCCTCATTTTTTTATTATTAATTGGTTATATTTGCCTCTAATAGACAACTATTTTATTAAAAAGTCTATAAAAACTTTTGATTTTTGAAAATAATTAGGATAAATTAAATTTGAAAATAAATGTATAGAGGAAAAAAATGCAAAAAACCCTTTCAATAATAAAACCAACCGCAATTTCTGGTCAGCAAAGTGGCAAAATAATTTCTATGATAGAAGAAAGTGGATTAAAAATTATTGCACAAAAAATGATACTACTTTCGCAAGAAAAAGCACAAGAATTTTATGGTGAACATAAAGATAAATCTTTTTTTGAAGACTTAGTAGAAAGCGTAACAACTGGTGCTATTATTGTCCAAGTCCTACAATCAGAAAACGCCGTAGAAGACTACAGAAAACTAATGGGTAGCACAAACCCAATAACTGCAGAAGAAGGCAGCATTAGAAAACTATTTGGAATATCTATAAAAGACAATGCCGTTCATGGCTCTGCCGATATTGATGCTGCTAACGAAGAAATCGCCTTCTTTTTTAACAAACTAGAAATATGTGAATAGGAGACATTTATGCGTATAGCCATAACATTACTCACTATATTATTACTAAGTGCTCCAGCTTTTGCAAATAATGCAACAAATATCGAAATCAATGTAGACATTACCTCAGATAATGCTGCAAAAGCCCAAAATATTGCCATGTCACAGGCTAATCGCAAAGCCATAGAAGAAGTTGCCATAAACTTTACAACTTCTCAAGGAGTATCTGAGATATTATCTTTGACAGATAAACAACTATATAATTTTATTAAAGAAACTACGGTTTTGGAAGAAAAGTCATCAAACATCAGATATATTGCCAAGCTTAATATTGCCATAAACGCAGATATGATAAAAGAATATCTACAAGACAAAAAAATTACAGTTATTGTCCCAACTAAGCAAAAAGTTGTTATTATCCCAATATTGCATAACAATGAGCAAGCAATGTTGTGGCAAGCAGACAATATTTGGCTTAATGCTTGGAACAACAACTCTACAAGTCTTGGTGCAATAGAAGTCAAACCTCTAAACGATAATTATTCTACAATCTTATCTGTGCAAAAAATATTAACCTATGACGTTAACTTGTTTCAACAAATTGCTAATTTAGAAGAGGTAAATAATATTTATATTCTTGAAGCTAAGTTTGATGAGCTCAATAATTTGAGCATAAAAATGACCAATGCTCTTACGCTAGAAGCTCAAGATTTTAGTATTGCAACAAATTCTACAAATATTCAAGAGCAACAAGATGAGATAGATGCTACACAAGAGCAAAAAAATGAACAAGCTCTTATGCAAGAGCAAGAAACAAGCATAAACAAAGCAGTAGAAACACTTAGCTACGCAATCTCTGACAAACTAAAAAGCCAGTCAGAAACCTATGGGCAAACAATTAACATAAGCGTATTATATGATTTTAGTGGTGTTGATAATTGGAATCAAACAAAAAGCAAAATTGCTAGCATCCCTAATGTAAAAAATGTTAGCATTCAAGCTCTTAGCAGCTCAAAAATTCAATTTAATATAAAATTTGCAGGCAATATAGAAAGCCTAACAAAAAGATTGCAAACAAAAGATTTTGCTCTTTACAAAAACCCCAACCAAAATTCTTATATTTTATCAAAAAACTAAGGAGAAACAAATGCAGTTTTTATCAAACAACAACATACAAAAAAATAACAAAATATTTTGGCTAACCCTATTTATCTTATTTTGTTGTTTTGTATATGCCCTTAGATCTGTTTTGTTGCCATTTGTTGCTGGGATTATAATTGGCTATCTACTAGACCCTCTTGCCACAAAAGTCGAAAAATTTGGCATAAACAGAACATTATCAACTTTTTTAGTAATGTTTTTGGTCATTATTATCGTTGTTCCTTTGTCTTTAATCATCATTAATATGTTTAATGAACAATTATCTGTATTTATTAATGCTGCACCACATTATGTTAGTGTTTTAATAAAAAAATCTAACCCTATTTTAGAAGAGCTTAGAAAATATTTTCCTGACTTAAATATAGAGCGTGTAAAAGAAGAAATTAGCGCCAATGCAAGCAATAACCTAAAAATTATTGGCTCAATCACCAAAAAAGTTATCTCTAGTGGCGTGGCTCTTGTTAACGTATTCTCGCTCATAATCATTACTCCTATCGTAGCTTTTTATATGCTCAGAGACTGGAAAGAATTTGTTGCAGAAGTAAACAACCTACTCCCCATAAAGTCAAAAGCCTCTATTAATATTCAAGCAAGAGAAATAGACAAGACTTTAGCTGGGTTCTTACGTGGACAAATTAGTGTTTGCATAATATTGGGCTCTTTTTATGCCTTAGGACTACATATTATTGGACTAGAACTAGGAATTTTGATTGGCTTTATTGCTGGACTAATCTCTTTTATTCCTTATGTTGGTAGTATTACAGGTTTTATTATCAGTGTTCTTTTAGGCATTGTTCAATTTAGCACTCTTACCCCTGTTATGTGGATTATTGGTGTATTTTCTTTAGGGCAATTTTTAGAAGGCAACTTCCTAACTCCCAAATTAGTTGGTGGCAATGTTGGCTTGCACCCTGTGTGGGTAATGTTTGCTTTGCTTGCTGGCGGTGTCTTACTAGGATTTTTGGGACTTTTAATTGCTGTTCCATTTGCCGCAATTATTGGAGTTTTAATCAGGCACGCCATAGACAACTACAAAAAAAGCGACATATATTTAGAAGGTTAAGAACTTTTATTTATAAAAAAACGTGCCCTATCAGGCACGTTTTTTTATGAGCATATAGCTTCACTATTTTAATTTATATCTCCCAAAACTATTGTTTGAGTTATTTTATCTAAACTTAATAAATATGGGACTATTGCTTTGGGATAAAAATCAGACTTTGCTAAATCATCCAAATCTATCCATCTAATCTCTTGAGCGTCACTATCTTCTTGTGTGCCTTGCCCCAAGGTAGAAAAATCATCAGCACTACATTCAAAAATCAAATCTGTCATATGAAACCCTGAACTATCAAACTTCATATCATGGTTTTTTGCAATATAATCTCTTGCCAAAATCATTCTCAAAGGCTTAACATCTATGCCCAACTCCTCTTTGCATTCTCTAATTAGTGCCTCATGCATAGTCTCTCCCCATTCATGACCGCCTCCAGGTAGCTTACTAAAACGCCCTTTTCCATAATCACAACTAATTGCCAATAACTTATTATCTTTTATAATTACAGCCTTCATCGCATGTCTAAATATTTTTTCTTGCATATTTTTTCTTTTCAAATCTTAATAAACATTATTTTTTTAACCACATAATTGCTCTAATTT
>CAYJKS010000088.1:0-5011 GCA_964370705.1 uncultured Azospirillaceae bacterium | reverse complement strand
AACCTTAGATTATCTAAGGTTTTTTTTGTAATTTAGAGTATTTCTACTTTGTAAGTATATTATGAATCTCATTTATACTTGATGCAGATCTAATTTTTTTGCATGTTTCTTCATTTTTTAGAGTTTTAGCAACTTCAGACAAAGCATCTAGGTGGTCAGCTCCGCTGTTTTCTGGAGAAACAAGCAAGAACACAAGGTCAACATGGCTGTCATCAACACTATTATAGTTAACAGGCTTGTTTAATTTTGCAAATACACCGTGAACTTTATTTAGCATAGGGATTCTTCCATGTGGAATTCCTATTCCGCCGCTAAAGTTAGTTGAGCCTAAGTTTTCTCTTTCTAATACAATATCAAACACTGTTCTACTGTCTACATTTGTAATGTTTGCAGCTCTTGTTGTTAGATTTTGTAGCAATTGTCTTTTTGATGTGGCTTCATCTAATAAAAGAATATTATCAACAGACAGTAGGTCAGAAATTTTCATAATATCACCTCAAAATTAGTTATCAGATTTTGGTTCTACCCAACCAATGTTTCCGTCTTTGCGATTATAAACCATGCTAATAGAGTTATTAGCAACATTTCTAAACATCAAAGCATCTTCATTAGACAAATCCATAAACATAACAGCTTCGCTAACTGTGCATACAGGAATATTAGCGCCTGTTTCTGCAATAGTCAAAGGTGCATCAACAGCTGCTTCATCTTCTTTAGCATCGCTAAATGGAAATACAGATTCGTTAGCCAATTCAGATAAGCTTGTTTTGTGTCTGTGGTTTTTTAGACGATTTTTGTTCTTGCTCAAACGAGTTGCAATGTGAGTATTTGCATTATCAAAAGCAGAATAAGGGTCATTAGAAACGCCTCTTCCGTTGACTATAATGTTTTTTGCAGGATGAACGGTAACTTCGGCTAAAAAGTTTTCACCCTCTTTAGAAAAAGCAACGCTGCAACCAATAGGCTCACCAAAGTATTTTGTTACTGTGCTTAAAACATTTTCTTCTATATGAGAGCGGAGTCTATCGCCAATGTCAACTTGGCTACCATTTACTGTAATTTTCATAGTTTTTCCTTAAAAATATTTAATTGAACGTTTAGTTTACTATTATTATATAGATATTTCAATTATATTATGCAACAATAATCATAAAAAAAAGATTAAAAACCAATATTTTTTTAATTTATTGATTTACATAGAAAAATTTTCTCCCAAATAAACTCTTCTAACTTCTTCATTGTTTACAATTTCTTGTGCAGTTCCTTCCATAAGAACAGTTCCGCCATGCAAAATATATGCTCTATCTGTAATGTCGAGAGTTTCTCTAACATTGTGATCAGTAATAAGAACCCCCAATCCACGGTGTTTTAGTTGTGAAACCAATTCTCTAATCTCGCCAACTGCAATTGGGTCAATACCAGCCAAAGGCTCGTCTAGCAAAATAAAATGAGGTTGGCTTGCTAGGGCTCTGGCGATTTCTAATCTTCTTCTTTCTCCACCAGACAAGGCAATAGCTGGAGATTTGCGTAAGTGAGCAATAGAGAATTCGGTTAATAGCTCTTCTAATAATGTCTCTCTTTTGTCTTCATCTTCAATAACAGCTTCTAAAATAGCTTTGATGTTGTCTTCAACACTTAGTCCTCTAAAAATAGATGCTTCTTGTGGCAAATAGCCAATTCCCATTCTAGCACGGCGATACATTGGCATATTTGTAATATCTTGACCATCAATATGCACATCTCCATAATCGGGAGTAATTAGTCCCGTTACACAATAAAAACACGTAGTTTTTCCGGCGCCATTGGGTCCTAAAAGGCCAACAGCTTCGCCTCTTTTAACATGCAAAGATACATTACGAAGCACAGAACGATTCTTATATTTCTTGCCAATATTAAAAATTTCTAATGTTGAGTTTGAGTATTTGTTATGCATATTTACCTCTTAATTATTTTAATCTTCTTCAAACAATACGCCAGAAACCTTCGCTCCATCACCAGAAATTATTTTGCTTTGTCCAGTTTTGATGTTTGTTTCTGCCATGTTTCCTTTTAAGATGTTTTCGCCTTCAATAATAACAACATCTTCATACAGTTTAACAATATTTGTTTGTGGGTAATATATTCCAGTTTTAGATGTGACCTCACCATTTTTGGTAATAATTTTAACACTATCAGGAATTTCTATTTGTTTTATGGTTTGTTGGTTGTTTTTATCTTTTGTAAAATATACTTCCATTTTGTTAGAATATATTTTGTTTGTGCCATTATCAACAACAACATCGCCTGTTGCAATCGCTTTGTCTTGGTCAATGTAGTAGGTAATGTTATTTGTAGCAGAGATTGACCCTTGATTGTTTTTTATAGTTGCAGGTGCACCTTTTAATATAACATAGTTTTTATTTAAGTAATATTCCATAACTTCGCCCAAAGCTTTTGTGTCTTGATTATGGGCAACCACATTTTGATTGGCTATTATCTTGTCAATTTGCGTTTTTTGTTTGCCATCTTTATCTTTTTGTTCACTAAAATACATTGTCAAGCTGTTGGCGGTGATTTTGTTATTTTCTTTAATGGCAGTTGCATTGCCAATGGCAACGGCTTTGTTTTGTTTGATATAAATATCTAATCTTTTATCTGCAGTTAGTGTGGTGTTTTGTAGTTCTTTGTCAAAATTTGCTACAACACTATCTAAAAAGCTCAAAACTTCTTTTCTTTTATAATATTCAAACCCATTGGATTTTATGTCTCCATAATCTCCAACAGCATCGACTTTTTCAACCGAATATGCTTTTGATGTTTTTGTATCATAAAACATTTCTTTGGTTTTTGCAGTCATTTTATTATTGCAGTTTATGGTTGCATCATCGTTTAGGGATAGTATTTTGGTTTTTTCGTTATAATATCCAATCGGAGAAGTAATGATTGTTGCATTAGTTTTAGAAGAGGGTAAAAATCCACGAGGATTTGTAAGTTTTAAGACATCTTGTTTGTTTGGCATTTCATCTATTAGCTCTGCCGTAAAGTTATTAACCATATTGTTTTTGTCTGTAAAATAAAAAATAGTATTTTCCATATAAACTTTGTCGATATCGGCTTTGCTTGGTCTTTTAATAGATAAAAAATATGTGTCTGTGCTTTTTTTTATATTTGGTATTACCAGCAACAGCCCCACTAACGAGGCTGCAATTGCGGGCAATAATATTTTTATGAGTCTTAGTTTTTTTGCTCTTTTTATAAAAGCACTAGTGTTCTTGGTTTTTGTAGTGTTTTTATTGTCAAAAAAATCATCTAATTTTTCAAAACTAGCCAATTATACTACTCTTTTTTGCAAGTTGTCATTGCTTAGTTGAATTTCATCACTGATTTTTTCACTAACACTAAAGCCAGCTTTTAGGCAATCGTGAAGGTGAATAACACCAATTGGTTTTTTGTCTTCAATAACAAAAAGTTGAGTAATTTTTTTCTCATTCATAAGGTTAACAACTTCTGCAACCAAAACGCTACCTTGTGTTGTTTTGGGATTCTTTGTCATAACATCAGAAACATTGCTGTTAAAAATATTATTATCTTTGCTGTTTATAATAGCTCTTCTAAGGTCACCGTCTGTAATAATGCCAATAAGATCACCGTTGTTATCAACAATACCTACGCAACCAAGTCTTTTTGTTGTCATGGTCAAAACAACTTGGTTCATAGAAGCTGTCTCTGGCAATATAGGCATATCATCATTTTTTGACATAAGGTCTTGCACTTTTTGCAATATTGCACCAAGTTTTCCACCTGGGTGGCGTTGACTGTAATCGTTTTTAGAAAATCCTTTTCTTTCTAATAAGGCAACAGCCAAAGCATCGCCTAAGACAAGAGTTGCTGTTGTTGAAGATGTTGGTGCAAGTCCAAGTGGGCACGCTTCTCCATTGTTTGGCAACTTTAGAATAATGTTACCAGCTTTGCCCAAAGTACTTTGAGGATTTTTTGTTATTGCAACTAGAGGGATACCGAATCTTTTGCAATAGATTAAAATATCTGATAATTCTCTAGATTCTCCGCCATTAGAGATTGCTATTACAACATCATTGCTTGTTAACATACCCAAATCCCCATGGGACGCCTCTGCTGGATGCACAAAAAATGATGGTGTTCCAGTTGATGCAAGCGTTGCTGCAATTTTTTTTGCAATATGTCCAGATTTTCCCATGCCGGTAATAATTGTTCTGCCTGTTGCATTTTGTATAAGGTCAAGAGCATCAATAAAAGATGTATTAAGCTCTGATTTTAGGCACTCTAGAGCCTTTATTTCTTTTTCAATCGTTTGGTTAGCCGACAATATATCTTTATGACTAATTACATTGTTTATCATTACATCACTTTCTAAATTATTTAATTGATGGTGGCAAGTTATCACATTTTGGACATATAATCAAGTAGTTTTTGTTATATATATAAAGTAAAGATAGATTGTTGTTTTTGTAAAAAAAAGGTTGACTCTATGAAAAAGAAACACTAGTATTCCCACAGTTTTGGTCGATTGATTCGGTTAAAGCTGTTGAAAAATAAAGTTTTTCGCTGGTTTTTGGGCTTTGTTCCCAGAAAGCAGATTTTTTGTTTAACAAATGTTTTAAATTTTAAAAAGGAAATTGTGATGCCTACAATTAGTCAGTTAATTCGTAAATCACGAACACCTAAAGTGAAAAGAAACAAGGTCCCAGCCTTAAAAGCTTGTCCACAAAAACGCGGTGTTTGCACAAGGGTTTATACTACAACCCCTAAAAAACCAAACTCAGCGTTGCGTAAAGTGGCTCGCGTAAGGTTGACAAACGGCTTTGAAGTAATCAGCTATATCCCTGGTGAAGGTCATAATCTTCAAGAACACTCAGTGGTGCTGATTAGAGGAGGCCGTGTAAAAGACTTGCCAGGTGTTCGCTATCATATAATTCGTGGTACTTTGGATACTCAAGGTATTGCCAAACGTCGCAAACGTCGTTCTCTATACGGCGCGAAGAAACCTAAATAG
>CAYJKS010000087.1:0-5104 GCA_964370705.1 uncultured Azospirillaceae bacterium | reverse complement strand
CGTTGACTATTGAAGAAGGTAAAAAATATAATGTTATTGGACATGTTGATATAGAAAATAACAGATTTGCCTTGGTAAAAATTGGAGATTCTAAAGATGTGTTCTTAGTTAATAATGACGGTAGCTTGTATAAAAATATTGGCTCTATTAGCAATGATAGATTGATTTTGTTAGAAGGAACTCAATATGCAATTATACCAAATGATTTTTTCTTCCAACCTGTTGCTAACAATAAAGTAGTGCAAAGCGAGATGATGAGCGGTTTTGAACTTAGGTTCGACGGTATTAAGCTAGATAGAATTGTGCTAAAATTGCTAGAATATAATAGCAATGACGAAGGCGAGTTCTCGACTTATACATTCCCTAAAGTTCCTAGTATGGTTAATATTCGTGGCGTTAAAATAAAAATACTTGAAGTTAGTGATGCCAAAATTGAATATATGATTGCAGATTAATAATTTAGATTTTTTTAGTGGAGATAAAAAATGGCTGGGCATTCTCAGTTTAAGAACATTATGTATAGAAAAGGTGCTCAAGATGCAAAAAGAGCAAAGATTTTTGCAAAATTGGCTAGAGATATTACAATTGCAGCAAAATCTGGGATTCCAGAAGCAGACAAAAATCCTCGTTTGCGTTTGGCAATTCAGGCAGCAAAAGCAGAGAGCTTGCCCAAAGATAATATAGAAAGAGCTATTGCAAAAGCTACACAAGTAGCTGGTGGTGATGACTTTGTTAGCGTTAGATATGAGGGTTTTGGACCTGCTAAGGTTGCGATTATTGTTGAAGCAATGACAGACAATAAAAATAGAACAGCTAGTAATATTAGAACAGTTTTTGGCAAACGCGGTGGTGTTTTGGGAGAAAGTGGATCTGTTAGCTTTAATTTTGAGCGAATCGGTTTTATAAAGTATCCTGCAGATGTGGCAGATGCTGACAAAATGTTTGAAGAAGCTCTAGAAGCAGGTGCTAATGATGTTGCTTCTGATGAGAGTTTCCATGAAATTGAGACCTTGCCAGATGACTTGAACTTGGTAACAGAGTCTTTGGAGACCAAATTTGGAACTCCGTCTGCCTCTAGGTTAGACTGGAAGCCAATGGTTAAGGTTGATATTGTTGACTTGGAAGCAGCACAGAAGTTTTTGACATTTTTAGATGTGTTGGAAGATGATGATGATGTTCAACAAGTTTATCATAATGCCGAGTTTTCTGATGAGGTTCTAAAAGCTCTTGAAAGTGAATAAAAAAGGGGAGCAAATGCTCCCTTTTATAATTGTAGTATGAGGGGTATAAATGCGTATTTTAGGGTTGGATCCAAGTTTGTCTTCTACTGGCTGGGGGATTGTTGAAGTAGAAGGCAATAAGCTAAAATATGTTGCCGATGGATTTATAAAAACAGATGCAAAAATAGATATTGCAGATAGGCTTGCTATTATCCATGCTAAATTGTCAGAAATAATCGAGATTTATAAGCCTGATGAGGCGGCAATCGAACAAGTTTTTATGAATGATAATCCTGTTTCTACAATAAAATTAGGCATGGCAAGAGGTGTGGTTATTTTGGCCCCTGCACTATATAATATTACAGTTGTAGAATATGAGCCAAATAAGGTAAAAAAAGCAGTTGTTGGTGTAGGTAAGGCAGCAAAAGAGCAAGTTATGACAATGGTCAAAATCTTATTGCCGAACTGCTCGCCAAAAAATGCAGATTCATCAGATGCTTTGGCAATTGCAATATGCCATTTTAATTATAGAAATGTTAGAGATTTGAAAAATAGATTTTAAGGGTAAGAATATGATTGCAAAACTTTATGGTATAGTTGACGGTTTGGGCGAAGATTACGCGATTATTAATGTTAATGGCGTTGGATATTTGGTTTTTGCCTCCGCTAAAACCTTGTCAAAACTTAGTGGACAATCTCAGGTGTCACTTTGGGTAGAAACGGTTGTAAGAGAAGACAGTATTAGTCTTTATGGTTTTTTGCATCCACTAGAAAAAGAATGGTTCTTGACCTTAACAAAAGTGCAAGGCGTGGGAGCAAAGGTTTGCTTGAACATTTTGTCGGCTCTAACCTTGTCACAAATTGCACAGGCTGTTTCTGCTCAAGATAAAGATTCTTTTGCAAGAGCAAATGGAGTTGGCCCTAAGTTAGCAGCAAGAATTGTTACAGAGTTAAAGGGCAAAATGGTGTCTTTGCCTATTGTTGGCTCTAAAGATGAGTTTTTGTCTGGAGATGACGGTTTTGAGCCAATGGATGAAGTTGTGGTGATTAATAGTAATAGCGATAAAGCGGAAGATGTTATTTCTGCCTTAGTTAATTTAGGGTATCAAAAAATAGATGCTTATCGAGTGGCTAATATGGTTGTTGCCCAAAATAGTGATGCTGATGTTAGTGAGCTTATTAGATTGGCACTTAAAGAGTTTGTTAAAAAGGAGTTTTAGAACGTGGAAGAAAGAATAATTACTCCCCATGAATTGCCAGAAGATGGTGACATTAATATTAGGGCTAATTTGCGTCCACAAAACTTGGAAGAATTTGTTGGTCAAAGACAAGTTTGTGAGAATTTGAAGATTTTTGTAGATGCTGCAAGAATGCGTAAAGAAGCATTGGATCATGTTTTGTTGTTTGGTCCTCCAGGGCTAGGAAAAACCACTTTGGCATCTATTGTTGCTAAAGAGCTAGGGGTTAATTTTAAGGCAACATCTGCTCCAATGATTTCTAAATCTGGTGACTTGGCAGCTATTTTGACTAACTTAGAAGCAAATGATGTGCTTTTTATTGATGAGATTCATCGTCTTAATCCAGCTATTGAAGAGGTTTTGTATTCGGCGATGGAGGATTTTCAGTTAGATTTGATTATTGGTGAAGGCCCGTCTGCCCGCTCGGTAAAAATAGATTTGCAACCTTTTACTCTGGTGGGTGCAACTACTCGTTCTGGTTTACTTTCTACCCCTTTGCGTGAAAGATTTGGGATTCCGCTTAGGTTGGAGTTTTATTCGCCAGAAGATTTAGAAAAAATTGTATTAAGAGGAGCTAGAATCTTAAATGTGGCAATGTCTGCTGAAGGAGCAAGAGAAATTGCTTGTAGAGCAAGAGGAACTCCTCGTGTGGCGGGTAGATTGTTGCGTAGGGTAAGAGATTTTGGGGCGGTTTTGGCTTGTGATACAATCGATAATAAAATTGCCGACAACGCTTTGCAAAGGCTAAATGTTGATAAGTATGGTTTGGATAGCTTTGACAAAAGATACCTAAGTTGTATTGTTAAAAATTATGGTGGAGGCCCTGTTGGAGCAGATACTTTGGCTGCGGCATTATCTGAAGAAAGAGATACATTAGAAGAAGTAGTTGAGCCGTTTTTGCTTAAATTAGGTTTTATTCAAAGAACTCCTAGAGGTAGAATTATTTCTGACTTGGGATGCGAATATTTGGGTATTGCAAAGCTAAAGAAGAATATAAAACAATATACAGATGAACAAGATAGTTTTTTGTGAGGTTAAAATGGATAAAATTGTTGCACCTAATGGTGTGTTTGTTGATGATGTTTTTTGGTTTGGTGTTAGGATTTATTATGAAGACACCGATATGGGCGGTATTGTTTATTATGCAAATTATCTAAAATATGCCGAAAGAGCGAGAACAGAATTTTTGCGTAAACTAGGTATGATGCAAGTAAGCGAGGTAGAAGATGAGAAAAAAGGCTTTATTATTAGAAAAGCATCGGTAGAATACATAAAATCTGCAACGCTTAATGATACTCTTGCAGTTAGTTGCAAAGTTGTAGCTGTTAAGGGAGCTAGTGCTGATATTGAGCAAGAAATATGGCGTGGAGATGAAATGATTGCAAAAGTTAGTGTGTTGGCAGTTTATTTTGACTTTGATAAAAAACGTCCAGCTAGAATTGACCCAAGTATTTTTGAAAACAAATAAATAATTTTAGTTTTTGCTATTAAGCAAATATTTAATTTTTGATGATAATCTTTGATAAAAGGCATAATTTTGTTATGCGATAATAATTTTTTGTGAGGTAGAAATGGAAACACAAGCGTTAGCCGATGTAGAAAATCAAATGAATATGTGGAGTATGCTTTGGAGCTCTGACACAATTACAAAATTAGTAATGTTGGCATTGATTGCAGCATCTGTTTGGTGTTGGGCAATCATATTTGAAAAAGTATCTACTCTAAGAGAACTTAAAAGACGCACTCGTAGTTTTGAGTCAAAATTTTGGTCTGGAGGTTCTTTAGAAAAACTATATGAATCTGTTGGAGCTACTCCAAGTGATCCAATGTCTGCTATGTTTGTTGCTGCTATGAAAGAGTGGAAGAGAACAAATATATTGAAGTCAAAAGTAGATAGAGGCTTGCGTGGGGTTTCTTTGCAACAAAGAATAGAAAAAGCTATGGCGATTTCTATGGATAAAGAAATTGATGTGTTAGATAATCGTATGGGATTTTTGGCATCGACTGCTTCTGTTGCACCTTTGGCAGGCTTGTTTGGAACAGTTTGGGGAATTATAAATAGTTTTAATGCTATTGCAATTACACAAAGCAACTCTTTGGGAGCGATTGCTCCTGGTATTGCTGAGGCATTGTTTACGACAGCCTTGGGCTTGATTGCAGCTATTCCTGCAGTAGTGGCTTATAATAAAATTTCTACAGATATTGATAGATACGCCAAGAGCCTAGAAGAGTTTATGGCAGAGTTTTCGAGTATTCTTTCTCGTGAGATAGACAATAATGCAATAAAGGCTGATGTGGCAGGTGAATAATGGTTGTTTCTTCTAATATAAGCAGAAAAAAACGCTCAAGCCGTAGAAACGCAGAGATAAACATTACAAACATGATGGATATTATGATGGTTTTGTTGGTGGTTTTTATGGTAACGGCTCCGTTGATGACAAGTGGTATTGCTCTTGACTTGCCGAAAGTTGGTGGAAAAGCCTTGGCTGGAGAAGAAACCGTGCTAAATATTAGTATTGATTCGTTAGGACAATATTATGTTGGTAAAGATAATATTGAAGCACAAGAAATTGTTGCGAAAGTTAAAGCTGTTAGAAATGCTACTCCAGATATTAAGGTAATTATTTCTGGTGATACAGACGCACA
>CAYJKS010000086.1:1884-5119 GCA_964370705.1 uncultured Azospirillaceae bacterium | reverse complement strand
AAAAATCAAATATATTTATTTTTTTTATATTTTTTCAAAACGCCTTTTAGCAATTTAGCTAGCGGGTTTTTTTTTTATTTTTTTAAAAAAAAAAAGCGACTCCAAACTAATGACGAATCTATATCATTACTCACGACTCTTTGCAAAATAAGTGTCAAGAAATTTAATTGCAATGTTCGCTAAATGTTCTGTTGTAATTATATTTTTATCTGTTTATTATTTGTTAACTTTATAAAAGAATTTAGAGTTTGGTGTTAACTTTTGACATAAAAAGGAATAAATAATAATGGCTGTTCAAGCACTAAATAATAATGATGGTTCTGTTCAAAATGAGTGGGGACAAATTTGCAACCAACTAAAAACCGAAATTGGTGAAAAAGCATACGATAGTTGGCTAAAACCCCTCAGTGTCGGAAATTTTAATAACGGCATTATGAATATTTGTGTGCCTACACGATTTATGAGAAATTGGGTTATTACAAACTATTCTGATAGAATCCAAAAAATTTGGGAAAAAAAGAATCCTGATATTAAAACCATCAATTTTATTGTGCAAATATCTGACGAGCCAACGTCTACCTCTGGACACTCTCCTGCTTGCAGATCCTTACTCAAAAAAATATCTACCTCGCCTGCTCCACAACCTACACAAAACTATAGTAATAGCTTGTCTCAAGTTGCAAACGTGGCTGAATGCGTTAGTTTTTCTAATTCTGGACAATCTTTGTCTGTGCCTCTTAATCCTAACTATACTTTTGAGAATTTTGTAGTTGGAAAAACTAATGAGTTTGCTTTTGCAGCAGCAAAAAAAGTTGCCGAATCGGACAACGTTCCTTTTAATCCGTTGTTCTTATATTCTGGAGTCGGACTAGGCAAGACTCATCTTATGCACGCAATTGCACAACACATCAAAAAACATAATCCTCAAAAAAACATTGTGTATCTTTCTGCAGAAAAATTTATGTATAAATTTGTTAAGGCTCTAAGATACAAAGACACTGCGGCCTTTAAGGAACAGTTTAGATCTGTTGATGTATTGATGGTTGATGATGTTCAATTTATGGGCGGAAAAGACACAACACAAGAAGAGTTTTTTTATACATTCAACTCCTTAATTGAAGAAGGGCGTCAAATTATAATTTCTGCCGACAAATCTCCGTCTGACCTAGAAGGAATCGAAATGAGACTTCGCTCTCGACTCGGTTGTGGATTGGTAGCAGATATTCACCCAACAGATTTTGACCTTAGAGTTGGCATCTTAAATAAAAAAGCAAAGCAATTAGGTTGCGAGCTACCTTCAAATGTTGCAGAGTTTTTGGCTCAAAAAATATCTTCAAACATCAGAGAACTAGAAGGAGCTTTACGTAGAGTTATTGCTCATTCTCAACTACTAAGCGACAAATGTATTACACTAGAAACAACTCAAGATGTGCTAAAAGATATGCTTAGATCTTATGATAAAAAAACCACAATAGATGAAATACAAAAAAAGGTGGCAGATTTTTATAATATCTCGGTTAAAGAAATGCAATCTTCTCGCAGAGCCAGAACCGTTGCTAGACCAAGACAAATTGCAATGTATTTGGCAAAGCAATTAACTTCTCGTTCTTTGCCAGAGATTGGACGCAAGTTTGACAGAGATCATACAACTGTGATGCACGCTGTTCGTAAAGTAGAAGAACTTATTGTCGAGGATCATAGCTTGGCAGAAAATATTGATAGTCTTAGAAGAGCGCTCGAAAACTAAGAATATTAAAAAAATTGTTAGCGACTCGCTGTTTTTGGTTTTGATTAACTAATAATGTGTTATTATTTGATCAACAGAAAACGTCGGGTCGTTTTCTTTTTTGCAAAAACTCTAAATTGGAATAAAAAAATGAAGTTTATAATCGAGCGAACAATTTTATTAAAAACATTAAATCACGTCCAAAGTATTGTAGAAAAAAGAAACACAATACCTGTGCTTTCTAATGTTAGAATCGAAGCCATGGGTGACGGTATTAGCTTTAAGGCTACCGACATGGATAACGAAATTACTGAAATTACCGATGCAAAAATTATAGAAACAGGCGCAACCACAGCTCCTGCTCATATGCTTTATGACATCGTTCGCAAACTGCCTGATGGCTCAGAAGTAGAAATCATCTTCCCAGATGACAAAGGCTTGCTACAAATTTCTGCTGGACGCTCAAAATTTAGTCTTTCTACAATTGGAATAGAAGATTTTCCGATTATTTCTGGCGACAAACTTCCTATTAACTTTTCTATGCCAAAAGAAGAGCTAAAAGATGTTATAGATAGAACAAAATTTGCAATGTCTACTGAAGAGACCCGCTACTACCTCAATGGTATTTATGTTCATGCCAAAACCGAAGGGGCAACCAAATTGCTTCGAATCGTTGCAACTGATGGACACAGACTTGCTTGTGTTGAGTCTCCTCTTCCACAAGGGGCAGAAAAAATGGCTGGAGTTATTATTCCAAGAAAAACTATTACAGAGGTTCGCAAACTCCTTGATGATACAAAAGCAGATAATATCAATATTGCTCTTTCTGAAAATAAAATTTGCTTTACACTAGAAGAGATTATCTTAACATCAAAACTTATTGATGGCACATATCCCGATTATGAGAGAGTTATTCCAACAGAAAATGACAAGATGCTAGAGCTAAAAGTTAAAGAGCTTTCTAATGGTGTTGACCGTGTTTCTGTTGTGGCAGAAAGAACTAGAGCAATTAAAATCCTAACAGAAAAAGATAAGATTATTATCTCTACATCTAGCCAAGATTTGGGTAGCGCTACAGAAGAAATAGAAGCAAAATATGATGGAGAATCAATAGAAATTGGATATAACTTCCGCTACTTGCTAGATATTTTGGCAGAAGTAAAAGGAGAAAATGTGCAAATCAGTTTTTCTGACAATACATCTCCTTCTATTATTCATGACACATCTGATACTAGTGCAATTTATGTTTTGATGCCAATGAGAGTATAGATTGAGTAATTTAGCAAAAAATTATAAAGAAGCGGTTAGCAAAAAGTCGGGAGTAAAACTCCTGACTTTAACCGATTTTAGAAACTATGCTTTTTTGCGTATTAGCACAGACTTGCGACCTGTTATTATTAGCGGAGAAAACGGAAGTGGCAAAACGAACATCTTAGAGGCAGTTTCTTTTCTAACCCCTGGTAGAGGGCTAAGAAATAGCAAGCTCAGCGATATAAAAAGAATCTCTCC
>CAYJKS010000086.1:0-1874 GCA_964370705.1 uncultured Azospirillaceae bacterium | reverse complement strand
TAGCAACACAAGCTGGGCTGTTAACGCTCAAGTTATAAAAAACGATGAAGAATTTGAGATTGGGACTGCTGTCGAATCGGCAACAGCAAAAGAAGAAAATAGCCGTAGCTATGACAAACGAATCATAAAAGTTGATGGGCAAAAAAACATCTTGCAAGCTGACTTGGGCAAATATGCGTCAGCTATATGGCTAACCCCACAAATGGACAGACTATTTAGAGGAGGCTCTCAGCCTAGAAGAAGCTTTTTGGATAGACTTGTTTATGCCTTTGATATGGAGCACGCAAAAAGAACTTCTAATTTTGAGCATTTATACAAACAATGGTATCAACTACTAAAAAACAGCAACGGCAGAGCTGATAATAATTGGCTTGAATCAATAGAAGAAAACATGTCTGCATTAGGTGTTGCAATAGCCGCCGCAAGAAGAGAACAAATTGCTAGGCTAAACAGCTTTATTAAAAACGAGCCTGACGATGTTTTTCCGAATGTTGACTTAGAGCTAGACGGAGTTATTGAGCGTATGCTAGATTCTTTGCCAGCCATAGAAGTAGAAGATTATTATCGTCATAAGCTAAAATCCGAGCGACAAAAAGTGCTTTATAATGACACAATCGATGGTGTTAATAAAACTGACTTTAAGGTATATTACAAAAAAAAGAGAATGCCTGCTGAGCTTTGCTCTACTGGTGAACAAAAATCATTGCTAGTAAGTATTATTTTGGCCCAAACTAAGTGCCAAATTCTTAATCAAGGATTTTCTCCAATGCTTTTACTGGACGAAGTTGGAGCACATTTGGATGACCTAAAAAGAGAGGCTTTGCTAACAAAAATAAGAGAATTAGATGTGCAGGCTTGGATTACAACCACAAACAAAGAATTATTTTCTAGCCTAAACAACTATGCTCAATTCTTGGGCGTAAAAAACAATAGCGTTACAGATTTATCCTAAGAACTTAAAGTGCTTTTTATTTAGATAAATATAGGGTTATTGTTTTAAGAGCTTTATGCAAATGTTTTTTAGCGTTTATTGATAAAAGAGTATAAATTACTCTTTTATTTTTTTGATTTGGTATCTGGTTTATAAAAAACATAATCCTTGTTGAGGAGTTAATTGTCACATCAAGTGTGGCAATGATAAGGAGTAGATATTTATTTATAGTTTTTTTGATTTTAGTTGACCGCAGGCTGCCAAAATGTCGTCTCCACGAGAGCTTCTTATTGGAGCTGCAAAACGGTGCTTTTGTAACTCTTGCGAAAAATTATAGATACGGTTTTTGGAGCTAGGAACATAATCACATCCTGGCCAAGAGTTGAACCTAATAAGATTAAACTTTGCATCTATTTTATACTTTTTCATCAAATATACTAGCTCTGCAACATGCTCATATTTGTCATTGATATTGTCTAGCATCAAATATTCAAAAGTAACAAAACCACCGCCCGCTTCTTGGTAGTCTTTGCAAGCTCTTAAGAGCGAATCTAATGGATATTTTTTGTTAATAGGCATCAACTCACTTCTAATTTTGTCATTAGAAGCATGGAGGCTAATTGCGAGCCTAACACCCATATCTTGTTCTATATTTTTGATTAAAGGTGTAATTCCGCAGGTTGACAAGGTCATTTTGCGTCTAGAGACACAAAGACCTTCACAGTCTCCTAATATTTTGATTGCTCTGACCATATTGTCGTAGTTCTGCAAAGGTTCGCCCATGCCCATAAAGACAACATTAGAAACCATACGCGATTGTCCATCTATGTCCCATTCTTTGTAAATATCTTTTACTAGCATAAACTGAGACACAACCTCTCCCGCAGTCAGGTTGCGAGTAATTTTTTGGCTTCCTGTATGGCAAAATTTGCAACCCATTGCG
>CAYJKS010000085.1:1559-5139 GCA_964370705.1 uncultured Azospirillaceae bacterium | reverse complement strand
AGTTTTTTTTATAAAAATGGGATGGAGATAAAGAAGGTTTTAGGCAATGTTTTTTAGTCTTTGGCGACTAATAATTGCATTTACATAATCAAATTCGGCAAAGTTCTTATAAGCAACATCATAGCTTTTGTTATCAAATTGATAAAAAACCAAATTAGCCATTTGTTTAATGGCATCATCTAGCTTCTTAAAAGCAACATTATATTCTGCATTATAAGTGTTTTTTGACTTTTTTCTCATTAAGTCATGATAAGTTTTTATCACATTAAGGGCTTCATCGGCAGGGTTTGCATAACCAGCTTCTTCAAATTGAAGCATAATCATTGCAATTGTCTGAAAATAACATTTATTTGTTAATATGCTTCTTTGGGTAGGATTGCTACTGTCAATAATCATTTTATCCAACATCAAAAGTTATATTGAGATAAAAACTAGCACAGAATTTATGCTCATGCAACAATTTTATAAAAAATCTTATTTATAATAAAAAAGACTGCCCATTAGAGCAGTCCTTTTTTAGAGATTTTGACCCGAACGCTTATTCAACATTGCCAAATGGGTTTATTACTTTTTCATTTTCATTTTCTCTTAAGTCAAATAGATTTAAGAATAAAACACAAACAAAAATAGAAGAGTAGGTGCCAATAACAACGCCCCACAAGATTACAAAAGAAAAACTTCTTAATGCATCTCCGCCAAACACAAAAAGTGCTCCTGCTGCAAAAAATGTAGTTAGTCCTGTCAAAATTGTGCGTGACAATGTGTCATTTAGACTTTTGTTTAACAAGTCAGTTTGTGGCATTTTTTTGTATTTTTTAAGGTTTTCTCTCACTCGGTCATAGTTAACAACCGTGTCATTAACCGAATAACCAGCAAGGGTTAAAATGGCAGCAACCGTTGTTAAGCTCATATCAAAGTCAAACAAAGATAGTAGCCCTAAGGTAACAACAATGTCATGGGCAAGCCCAAGAGTTGCACCAAGTGCAAATTGCCACTCAAACCTAAACCAAATGTATAAGGCAATACCAACAACCGCGATAATAGATGCCATAATACCTGCTTTTTTTAGCTCTTCGCCAACTTGAGGTCCAACAAGCTCAGCTTTGCGATACTCAAACCTATTGCCCAATATCTCTTTTATTTGGTTAATTGCTTCCATTTGTTCTTTTTCTGTCATGTCTTTTGCTTGAGCTCTAATCATCATCTCATCATGATTATTGCCAATAGATTGTAAGCTAATGTCATCTAAAGATACTTTGCTAAGTTCTTTACGCATTTGTTCCATGTTGATTTTTTCTGCACTTTTAACTTCAATTAAAATGCCGCCAGAAAAATCTATACCATAATTAAACCCCTTAAAGCTAATTAAGCTAACACTAAGCAAAATCGCCATAATTGTAATTATGTATGTTGCTTTTTTATGTTTTAAGAAGTTGATATTTGTGTCTTTAGTTATCCAACTAAATAGTTTCATAATATTATTCCTTAGTTTTAGTTAAATAGGTAGTTTGGTTGGCTTAAATCTTTTTATCCAGCTAGCAATAATAATTCTGCTAACTGTAACAGACGTAAACATTGACGTTGCAATACCCACAGTTAAAGTAACTGCAAAACCTCTTACGGGACCAGAGCCAAAATAAAGCAAAACAAAAGCCGCAACTAGGGTTGTTAGGTTAGAGTCAACAATTGTTGACCATGCTTCCCTAAATCCTGCTTCTGCCGCATCTTTGGTTGAGCGACCATTTTTTACTTCTTCTCTCATTCTCTCAAAGATTAAAACATTTGCATCTACTGCCATACCAATAGTTAAGATAACGCCAGCAATACCTGGAAGAGTAAGTGTCGCTCCCATAATGCTCAAAATTCCAAGCATCATAGAAAGGTTGAGCAAAATACTAATAAGTGTAAAAACTCCAAACAATCTATATGCAGAAAGCATAAAAATTGTCACAATAATGAGCCCAATTATTGAGGCAACAATACCTGCTTTTATTGAGTCTGCACCAAGTCCAGCACCAACAGTTCTTTCTTGCAATACTTCTAATGGTGCAGGTAATGCACCAGATCTTAGCAACAATGCCAAGTCATTTGCAGATTGAGCTGTGAAGTTGCCTTCAATATATCCGCTTCCGCCAATAATTGGAGTATTAACACTTGGAGCAGATATAACCACATTGTCTAAGACAATTGCCAATTTTTGCCCAACACCTTTGGTTGTTGCTTCTCCAAATTTTTTGCCACCAGTAGTATTAAAGCTAAAGTTTACAATCGCTTGCCCATTTTGAAACCCTGCACTTGCATCAACAAGATGCTCACCACCAACAACAGGAATACGGTTAATAACATAAGTTTCACCCATTTGACCTTTTGCAAGTCTAGAGCTGTTGCTTAGTTTGCCTCTTTTGGCGTCAATTGCATTAGTTCTGTCATCTACCATATGAAAAGATAACTTTGCAGTTTTGCCAAGCAGAGCTTTGATTTGCTCAGGGTTTTCTACTCCAGGAAGCTGAACAGAAATTCTATTTGTTCCTTCGCTTTGGATAGAAGGCTCTTTTGTTCCCATCTCGTCAATTCTGCGACGAACAATCTCAATAGATTGGTCAACAACTTTTGCTTGGAGTTGGGCAAGTGCCATTTCTTGATATTTAATTTCTATAATACCATTTTCGTTTTCTGTAATTTCAAGCTCGTTGCTCATTTTAGCAAAATCTGCTTTTGCTCTAGCTCTTGAGCTTGAGTTTGTAATTTCTACACTAACAGAATCTGGTGTAGATTTTAGGCTCTTGTAACGGATTTTGTTATCTCTTAATATTTGACGAACATCATCTTCTATTGAGCTCATTCTTTCTTTAACAACTTCTTCTAGTTTTACTTCTAAAAGTAAGCTAGATCCACCTTGCAAATCTAGCCCCAAGTTAATTGGCTGCCACCAAGAAGGAAGGTTTTGTGACTTTCCAACAATGTTAGGAATAGCAAAAAATATGCCAGTTAAGCAGATTGCAAGAACAATAAAAATTCGGGTTTTGGTTAGTTTATACATTATTATAATTACCTCTTAATTATTTTTTTGCACTTTTTGTTTTTGTGCTTTTTTTAGGCTCGGCTTTTGGAGCTTTTGTTTTGCTAGGAGTTGTTTTTTTTGTTACAATGTCATTTGCAATGTCGCGAACACTAGAACGCAAAACGCTAATGCTAACATTGTCGGCAATGCTAACTTCTAATATTTCTGCACTTGCTTTTTCTACCATGCCTATAACGCCACCGCCAGTAACAATTTTGTCGCCTTCTTTAATTGCCATAAGCATAGCAGTGTGTTCTTTCATCTTTTTTTGTTGTGGGCGGATTAGCAAAAAGTAAAAAATTATAAAAATCAAAACTAATTGAATAATTGTGCTACCTGCAGATGCAGAACCAGAAATTGCACCACTTGCTTGAGCATAAGCATCATTAATAAACATAGATTATCTCCTTAAAAAATATTATTTAGCCAAGAATATACACGATTATATTTGGATAACAAGCCATAAACGACAAACATTTAACATTTTTTTATAAAATTGCTAAAAAATTGCTCTACGGA
>CAYJKS010000085.1:0-1549 GCA_964370705.1 uncultured Azospirillaceae bacterium | reverse complement strand
AACAGCTTTTTTTCCGGCTCTGGTCTCAAAGTGAAGTTGTGGAGAGTTTACGCCCCCTGTTGAGCCAACACTAGCAATTTTTTGTCCGCGGCTAACCTTTTGCCCTTTTTTTACAAAAAACTTGTCATTATGAGCATAGGCAGTAATCCACCTGTCATCATGTCTTATCAAAATTAGGTTTCCAAATCCTTCTAACTCGTTACCAACATAGGCGACAACACCTGTATCTGCAGCTTTGACAGCTGTTCCTCTTGGTGCCTTTATGTTAATTCCGTCATTAGAACGACCCTTGCCAATAGTGCCAAATTTTGACACAACTTGTCCCTCAACAGGCCAAATAAATTTGGTTTTTCTGTTGCTAGATACATAAGAGCTTTTGGTTGTTTTGGCAGCGGGTTTATAAGTTTTTTTGTTAGCTTGCGCGTATGTTACTTTGGGTTTGGCAGAATAGCTGCTACTAGGGGAGGGGGCTGCACTTGCTCCTGCTCCATATAGGGCTAGCCTTTGTCCTATCATGATTTTGTATGGAGGGAGCATATTGTTTGCTCTTGCAAGCTCAGTCACGCTCATGTCATATTTTTTAGATATTGCATAGATTGTGTCGCCTTTTTTTACAATATAGTAATTGTCTGCAGGAATAAGCAATTTTTGCCCAACTTTGAGCGTGTATGGAGGTTTTAGGTTGTTTATATCTATTAAGTCACGCAAAGGCACGCTATGAGTTTTTGACAAGCTATATAAGGTATCTCCTTTGCTTACGCTTATGGTTTTGTTTGAGCTTATCCACTCACTACACCCCGCAAGGCAAAGAACAACCCACAATAAATATATGGCTCTTAGCATTGTAATCCTCTAGTTAATATTATAACATTTTAAGTAGTCTATACCGATATGTTTAATAATTCATTTATATCTTGCAATTTTAGTTTTATAAAAGTAAATTATGGGGCAGTAATTGAAAAAAGAGTAGAAAATGAGTAAAGAAGAGATAAATATCGAAGATTCTAGTGGGGACAAATATAAATATGGCTTTGTTACCAATATAAAAGCCCAAACATCTCCCAAAGGGCTAAACGCCGATGTTATTCGTTTTATTTCTGCCCAAAAAAATGAGCCAGAGTGGTTGTTGGACTACCGTTTAAAGGCTTTTGAGTTTTGGCAAGGTATGAAGGAGCCTCATTGGGCAAAGCTAGATTATGCACCAATTGATTATCAAGATTTGTATTACTACTCATCTCCCAAACAAAAAACATCTCCCAAAAGCCTAGACGAGATTGATAAAGAACTCTTAGATACATATAACAAGCTAGGTATTCCCTTAAAAGAACAAGAAGTCTTATCTGGAGTTGTTGCTGTTGATGCTGTGTTTGACAGTGTTTCTGTTGCCACAACCTATAAGGCAAAATTGGCAGAAAAAGGCGTAATTTTTTGTTCTTTTTCTGAGGCTGTGCAAGAATATCCTAATTTAGTAAAAAAATATTTTGGAAGTGTTGTGCCATATACAGATAATTTTTTTGCCTGTCTTAATGCTGCAGTTTTTAGCGATGGT
>CAYJKS010000084.1:0-5221 GCA_964370705.1 uncultured Azospirillaceae bacterium | reverse complement strand
TTGCCTGTTGGCTCATCTGCAAGTAATAGTTTGGGGGTGTTTGCTAATGCTCTTGCTATGGCAACTCTTTGTTGCTCTCCACCAGAAAGCTCAGCTGGGCGGTGTTTTAGTCGTTCTTCTAGACCAAGTTTTTCTAATAACCATTCAGCTCTTTGGGTTGCATCTTTGTGGTTTTTGTTAGCAATTAGTTGTGGAATAACAACATTTTCAACCGCACTAAAATCTGGTAGCAAATTGTGATATTGATACACAAATCCCAAAAAATCTCTTCTTAATGAGGTTCTAATTCCGTCATTTAGTTTTGAGCAGTTTTTGCCATTTAGCAAAACCTCTCCACTATCTGGATTGTCTAATAAGCCAGCAATTTGTAGTAGTGTAGATTTTCCAGAGCCAGAAGGTCCAATAAGGGCAACGATTTCTCCAGAATTTATCTCAAAGTCTAGTGATTTTAGCACTTCTAACTTTTGCGTTCCTTGTTTAAACCCTTTGGTTATGTTTTTTAAGCATAAAATGCTATTTGAGTTAGAATTATTCATATCTTAATGCCTCCACAGGGTTCATCTTTGCTGCTCTATAAGCAGGGTATATTGTTGCAAGTAGTGACAATAGCAAAGACATTGCGACAATAGACACTACTTCTGCTGTATTAACTTCTGCTGGAAGTTTTGATAAAAAGTATATTTCTGCCGAGAATAATTCTTGCCCAGATAGGCTTTGCAAAAATTGTCTAATTGCCTCAATATTTTGGCAAAATACTGTTCCAAGCAAAACGCCAATTAGTGTGCCAACAATGCCAATATATGCACCGTCCATAAAAAATATTCTCATAATCATTGCCTTACTTGCCCCCATAGTTCTAAGCACTGCAATATCTCTTCCTTTGTCTTTTACAAGCATAATTAGACCTGTTATAATATTAAAGGCAGCAACTAATATAATAAGAGTTAAGATTAAGAACATAACGTTTCTTTCTACTGCAATGGCATTAAAAAATGCAGAGTTTGTTTGCTTCCAGTCAAAAATATAGGCAGAAGGGTCAACGTTTTTTTCTATTGCCAAGCGAGATTGTTGGAGCAAAGTTTCATCTTTTAGGGTAATGTCAAGGTTAGTAACACTGTCGCCAATGCCAAAAAATGTTTGAGCTGTTTCAAGCGGCATAAAAGCAAAGCTATTGTCATATTCAAACATACCAAGCTCAAAAGTTGCAATTACCTTATAAGACTTCATTCTTGGAACTGTTCCAAACGCAGTAATTTTGCCATTGGGAGAGATTAGGGTAATTTCATCACCAACAATAAGTCCCATTTTGCGTGCAAGCCTATGTCCAATCACAACAACATCACCTTCAAACTCATCAAGATTTAGGCTTGCCATTGCATTTTTTAGGTCATCTTTTTTTAAGATAGATTCTTTGCTAATTCCTCTAACCACAGCACCTTCTGCGGCTCTGCCAGAAGAGATTAGAAGTTGTTTTTCTATCATCGGGATCGCTGATTTAACATTTTTAAAATTTTCAATATCAATAACGGCTTGCTTGTAGTTATTAAAAGGTTGGCTAGCAGTAGACAATATTCCAATATGGCCGTTTATTCCTAAGATTCTAGATAATAATTCGCTCCTAAATCCGTTCATAACAGACATAACAATAATTAGAGTTGCTACTCCAAGAGCAATGCCCGTAAAGGCAAACCCTGTAATAACAGATATAAATCCATCTCTTCTTTTTGCTCTTAGATATCTGCGAGCGACCAGTCTTTCAAATTTGTTAAAAATCATCGAACTTCCTTAAAATTAGTTTGTTTATTTGCTTATATTATTTTTATTTATCTTAGGCAATAAAAAAACTTGCTTTATACATATTCAAAATTTAGTAAAAAAATGCTTGCAATAATAAAAAAGCTGTTGTATAAACAACCAGTTTTAAGTAGATGGGCTAAAGGCATGCCTGTTTATTTATATAAGCATCCAAACAATTCATTTATGCAGAAAGGGAAGCAAAATGCCAAAAATGAAAACAAAAAGTTCTGTAAAAAAACGCTTTAGCGTTACAGGCACAGGAAAGTTGAAAAGAAACTTTGCAAACAAAAGGCACTGTTTATTCGCAAAACCTACTCAAATGAAAAGACAAGCTAGAGGAACAACTTTGGTTTCTGCTAGTGATGTTAAAATCGTTAAACAATTTTTACCATATTTGTAGGAGGATATATAGATGTCTCGTGTAAAAAGAGGTGTGACTACACACGCTCGTCATAAAAAGATTTTATCTTTAGCTAAAGGCTTTAGAGGTCGTTCTAAAAACGTATATAAAATAGCAATCGAGAGAGTAGAAAAAGCTCTACAATATGCTTACCGTGATAGAAGAGCCAAAAAAAGAAACTTCCGTAGCTTGTGGATTCAAAGAATCAACGCTGCTACTAGATTAAACGACATGACTTACTCTCGATTTATGAGCGGGCTTAACAAAGCAGGTATCGAGTTAGATCGTAAAGTTTTGGCCGATATTGCTTTGAAGGAGCCTGAGGCTTTTGCCAAGCTTGTTGCTCAAGCTAAAGATGCATTGAAATAATTTTTTTATATCAATAGCAAAAAAACAAATAGAGTCTGCTTGAGTATAGGCAGACTCTATTTATATTTTAAAAACATGGGGATAAAAATGGAAGATTTAGAAGATTTGCAATCTAAGTTACTAGCAGATATATCTGTGGCGTCAAATATTAAGGAATTAGATGAAGTTAGAGTGACAATACTCGGAAAAAAAGGTGTTATTACTGATAAAATGAAGTCTTTGGGGGCAATGCCTTTGGAGCAAAAAATTGCAGCAGGAAAATTGCTAAATAGCCTAAAACTTGTGGTAGAAAAGGCAATAGAAGACAAAAAATCTGAGCTAGAAATAATTGAGCTAAACCATAAACTAGCAAACGAGACAATAGACGTAACCTTGTCACCAAGACCACAAACACAAGGTAGGATCCACCCAATCTCTAAAATATATGAAGAGATTGTTGCTATTTTTGGTCAAATGGGCTTTGAAGTTGCCGATGGCCCAGACATAGAAGATCAATTCCATAATTTTAATGCCCTGAATATGCCAGCAAATCATCCAGCTCGCCAAATGCAAGATACTTTTTATATTCCTAATTATGAGAGCGACAACTTTGACGATTCTTATGTAGTTAGAACCCATACTTCGCCAGTGCAAATTAGAACTATGGAAAATAAAAAGCCTCCTATTAGAATTATTGCTCCAGGCAGAACTTATAGAAGTGATTATGACGCAACTCATACTCCAATGTTTCATCAAGTTGAGGGCTTGGTTATAGACAAGGCAACAAATATGGCTCACCTAAAAGGTTGCTTGTATGATTTTGTAAAAGCATTTTTTGAAGTTGATGATGTAAAAGTTCGTTATCGTCCATCATATTTTCCGTTCACAGAACCTTCTGCAGAAATGGACATTGGTTGCCTAAAAGGAAAAGATGTTTTGAAAATAGGCGAAGGTAATGATTGGTTAGAAATTTTGGGTTGCGGAATGGTTCATCCAAAAGTTTTGGAAGCTGGTGGAATTGATCCTAATGAGTATCAAGGATTTGCTTTTGGTGTTGGTATAGACAGATTGGCTATGCTAAAATATGGTATTCCTGACTTGCGAACATTTTTTGAATCCGATGTTAGATGGCTAAAGCACTACGGATTTACACCTTTAGACGAGTCTTCAATGACTGGTGGACTTAGCAATAATGGAGGATTGTCACGATGAAATTTACGCTTTCTTGGTTAAAAGAACATTTAGAAACTTCTGCCACAGTAGAAGAAATTGCCCAAACCTTAAATCGCATTGGCTTGGAAGTAGAAGAAATATATAATCCAGCATCAAACTTGGCAGATTTTGTTACTGCAAAAATTGAAGAATGTGAGATGCATCCAGATTCTGATCATCTGCACTTGCTAAAAGTAAATGATGGCAAAGAGATGTTGCAAATTGTTTGCGGTGCTCCTAATGCTCAAAAAGGACTAATCGGCATTTTGGCAAGAGTTGGTGTCACAATCCCTTCATTTGGCGAAAAATTAGGTGTTGGAAAAATTCGTGGAGTTGAGAGTTTTGGTATGCTTTGTTCAGAAAAAGAACTTTGTTTGGGCGAAGATCATCAAGGCATTATTGGTTTGCCTGCAAACACTCCAATTGGTGTTCCTGTTGCCGATGTTTTAGACATTGACCCTGTAATAGAAATTGCCATTACGCCAAATAGAGCAGAGTGCTTGGGTGTTAGAGGTATTGCTCGAGATTTATCTGCGGCAGGTTTAGGTAAGTTAAAGCCTCTAAATATTGCAAAAACTCCAGCCAGTTTTGTAAGCCCAATTTCTGTTGAGCTAGAAGCAGTTGACGCTTGCCCAGTTTATACAGCTCGTTATATAAAAGGTGTAAATAATAATGTGCAAGCCCCAAAATGGCTAAAAGATAGATTGTCTGCAATAGGAATAAACTCTATATCTGCTTTAGTGGATATAACTAACTATATTAACTACGATTTAGCGCGCCCTTTGCATGTTTTTGATGCTGATAAATTATCTGGTGATTTGGTTATTAGAATGGCAAAAGAGGGAGAAAAATTTGTTTCTTTAGAAGGCAAAGAATATATGCTAGATAACCAAAGTTTGGGTATTTGTGACAACGACGGTGTGCAATGCTTAGGTGGTATTATGGGTGGGCTAGAAAAAGGTTGCAATCCAGATACACAAAATGTTTTGTTGGAGTCTGCTTATTTTGCCCCAAACAATATTGCCCGCACAGGCAGAAAATATCAGCTAGAATCAGATTCTAGATATAGGTATGAGCGTTGGGTTGATCCAAATTCAAATACTTTGGGTTCTGATTATGCAACTTCTTTAATTTTAGAAATCTGTGGAGGTGAAGCATCTGAGCTAATTGTCAAAGGCAAAGAAGATTATCAAGCATCTGCAGTTTGCCTAAACCCTAGCAGAGTAAAAACTTTGGCAGGTATTGATGTTAGCAAAGAGCAAATAATTACAATTTTGACTAATTTAGGTTTTGAAATTAGCCAAGAAGGTGAGCAAATAAAGGCTGTTTCTCCAACTTGGAGAGGAGATGTTGCTGTTGAAGCCGATTTGGTAGAAGAAATTGTTCGCATAGTAGGCTTAGACAATATTCCTGCTTTGAGCTTGCCTACAAATAATTTGCCAAAGCAAACTCTAAGTCCTGCTC
>CAYJKS010000083.1:0-5275 GCA_964370705.1 uncultured Azospirillaceae bacterium | reverse complement strand
TAACTTATTAGCAAAACCAGTTTGCTGATCTATAGAAAATCTCATACCCAAACCAAACTCTGCATTATCTTCAAACAAAGAGTTAGCCCAAGCAGGACCATGGCCTTTTTCGTCAACAGTATAAGGAGTTGTTGGCAAGTTACCCGAATAAATAGAAGAACAACCTGTCGCGTTAGCAATAACCATTCTATCACCAAATAATTGGGTCAATAACTTAATATATGGAGTTTCACCACAACCACCACAAGCTCCAGAGAACTCAAACAAAGGCTGAATCATCTGAGTTGTTTTTGGCAAATTCTTTGCCACTTCTGTTCTTTTAACATAAGGCAATGTCTCAAAGAAGTTCCAGTTTGCAATCTCACTGTCTAAAGACTTATAAATACCGTCCATATTGATTGCTCTTTTGCTATCATCTTCTTTATTTTTTACAGGACAAACGTTAACACAAATTCCGCAACCTGTGCAGTCTTCTGGAGAAATTTGCAAAATAAAGTTTTTGCCAGCAAATTCCTTGCCTTTATAAGGAGCAGATTTTAGAGTTGTTGGGGCGTTTGCAAGTTCTTCTTGAGTTGCAACCTTCATTCTAATCACACCATGAGGGCAAACCAAAGAACATTTTCCACATTGAATACAAGCATTTTGGTCCCAAACAGGAATATCTGTTGCAATACAACGTTTTTCATACTTAGTAGTTCCAACAGGCCATGTTCCGTCTGCTACTTTTGCAAAAGCAGAAACAGGAAGCTCGTTACCGCGTTCAGCCACAATCTCACCCGTAACATTTTTGATAAAATCAGGAGCATTAACAGGAACAGGAGGCTTACGATAAAAATTAGATGTTACTTCTAAAGGATACTCTACTTCAAACATATGAGCAAGAGCATCATCAACTGCTGCAAAGTTCTTTGCCACAATAGCTTGCGATTTTTTGCCATAAGTTTTATCAATAGATTTTTTAATATAAGTAATGGCCTCATCTTTTGGCAAAATATTAGATATTGCAAAAAAGCAAGTTTGCATAATTGTATTTATTCTTCCGCCCATTCCGGCTTGTTTAGCAACATCTACTGCATCAATAACATAAAACTTTAGTTTTTTCTCAACAATATCTTTTTGAGCTTCTACTGGCAAATGGTTCCATACTTCTTGAGCAGAATAAGGAGAGTTTAGCAAAAAGGTTGCCCCCTCTTTAGCAATCTTCAAAATATCTATTTTTGACATAAAAGAAAATTGGTGACAAGCAACAAAATCAGCCTTTTTAATCAAATATGCTGAACGGATTTTGCTATCAGAAAAACGCAAGTGAGAAGTTGTCATTGAGCCAGATTTGCGAGAATCATACACAAAGTAGCCTTGTCCATATTTGCCCACATCTTCTGCAATAATTTTAATTGAGTTTTTGTTAGCACCAACTGTTCCGTCTGCACCTAATCCATAAAACACTGCTCTTACCACATCTTTTGACTCTGTATCGATTGCATCATCATCAAAAGGCAAAGACTTGTTAGTTAAATCATCTGTAATACCAACAGAAAAACCGCTAATAGATTTAATGGCACTACCATTGTCAAAAACAGCCTTAACCATTGCTGGTGTAAATTCTTTAGAAGATAAGCCATAACGACCACCAACTATTTTTGGCATAGATTTAATCTCACCACGTCCAAAGGCTTGAGTAATACTAGCAACAACATCCAAATAAAGTGGCTCACCAATAGAACCAGATTCTTTTGTTCTATCTAAGACAGAAACAATTTTAGCAGTTTTTGGCAAAGCCTTTAAGAAAGATTTTTCTGGAAAAGGACGATACAAGTGAACTTTAACCACACCATATTTTCCGCCGTTTTCATTCAAATAGCTAACTGTTTCTTCCACAGTCTCAGCACCACTTCCCATAACCACAATAACCTCTTCGGCATCTTTTGCACCAAAATAGTCTACCACATTATATTTACGAGAAGTAATTTTTGCAAACTTGTCCATTTCTTCTTGAACAATAGTTTCAACTTGTGCATAAAAAGGATTGCAAGCCTCTCTGCCTTGGAAGAAAACATCAGGGTTTTGAGCCGTTCCTCTAATAACAGGAGATTCTGGTCTAAGAGCATTTTTTACATTAAAGCTATAATCCACACCGTCTAACATATCTCTAAGATTGTCATCGCTAAGCATGCTAATTTTTTTAACCTCATGAGAAGTTCTAAATCCATCAAAAAAATGCATAAAAGGAACACGTGAACGCAAGCTAGAAGTTTGAGCAATTGCAGCCATATCATGAGCTTCTTGCACTGAGTTAGAAGAAAGCATTGCAAAACCTGTTTGACGGCAGCTCATAACGTCTGAATGATCACCAAAAATAGACAATGCATGATAAGACAAAGAACGTGCAGCAACATGCATAACAAAAGGAGAAAGCTCACCTGCAATTTTATACATATTTGGAATCATTAACAACAATCCTTGAGAAGCTGTAAACGTTGTGGTCAAAGCACCAGCTTGAATTGAACCATGACAAGCACCTGCTGCACCACCTTCTGATTGCATTTCTTGCACATCTGGAACCATGCCCCATATATTTTTTTGTTTATTTGCTGACCAAGCGTCCGCCCACTCACCCATTGCCGAAGATGGAGTTATTGGATAAATAACACAAACCTCGTTCATACGATGTGCAACAGAAGCAGCAGCCTCATTACCGTCCATCATTTTCATATTATTTTCAGACATTACGTTTCCTCTCAATGTTGATTACAAGTAGTATTTTTTCTAATATCTAGCCAATATCACAAGACAAAAAAATAATCTACAAAAATAAACAAATATTAACCTAATATTTGCAAATTATTTTTATAATAAGCAAAAAAAAGGAGTTAGAAATGAAAAAAATTTGTTTTACAATGTTTATAGCGTCGATTCTATGTGGCTGCAGCAGCCTAAATTTATATCAAGATAAATCTAAAACCCCAAAAACAAAAATTGGTGAGTTTAATTCTTGCTCCTTATACGAGATAGATGAGCTCAGATACAATAACAAATTGTCAGAAAGCAACACTTGGACAATTGCACAAGAAATTATATCTTCTTGCCTCAAACAACTAGATATGGATAGAGAAGAAATAAACAACACCCAAAGTCTAAATATGATTGTTAGTGCAATAAAGGCACTAAAATAAAAACACTAAACTGACTTTATCAAATAATCTGGAACAATGCCCAAATATTGGGCATATTCTTTTATGTCTTCAAAGTCAGTATCTTCTTTCATATAAGCATAGCTCATACCTGTTGGCACAAAAGCAGTTTTTATCCCCAAACTCTTTGCCCCTAAAATGTCGGTATCCAAAGTATCACCAATCATGAGCATTTTTTCAAACTCTATATTGTCATAATCTTCTAATGCAAGAGCAAAAACCTCAGGATATGGTTTGCCCAAATACTCTACCTCTCCACCAATTTCTTGATAATACTGAGCCAACGCACCTTGCCTAATTGCAAACTCACCCTTACTTTTGCCAACGGCTTTAATATCTGGATTACAACAAACAATTGGTTTTTTGAGTTTTTTGAACAAGTCCAAATCCTGCTTAAAACCCTCAATATCAAACACATTATGCCAATCATTGTTCCTAAAAACCTTTGGCACCCCCAAATAAACAAAATCTGCTTTTTTTACATCTTTTACTTGTTTATACTTACACCCTTCAAACATCTTAGGATAAGGTTTGCCATAAACATAATAGTTTAGCTCTTGCGTGTCTTCACAAAAACATTGATACGCAAGCTCTCCAGAAGACACAATCTTGTCATAATGCACATTTTTAATCACACCTCGCTTTGCCCAGGTTTCTTCCATTTCAAAAAACCTCTCATGCCCATTAGATAAAAATATAACAGTTTTATTTGCTTTTTTGAGTGTTTCTAAGTGTTCTGGCACATTTTTTATAACGCTATTGCCGTTCCAAAGAACGCCATATATATCAAATATAAACAAATCAAAATCATCTTTAACTTCTAAAATATTTTCTAGCATTTTTTATTTTTCCTGTGTAATATAAGAGTTATAGAAAGGACGAACATGAGTGAATATACCACAGATTATCTACAAAACAAGCAAATAAAAATTTTTCAACCAACAAATGGATATAGAGCATCTATTGACGCTGTCATACTATCTGCAATGATAAAAAATGTATCGCCTAAAGAAAACATTTTAGATATTGGCTCTGGAACAGGCGCAATATCTTTGTGCCTTGCACATAGATTTGGGCAAAGCTCAATAACAGGACTAGAAATCCAACCTCAATTAGTTGAACTTTCTAACCAAAGTGCCAAAGCAAACGGCTTTAACAATCTCAACTATATAAATTGCGACATCAGCAAAAAGTTATCAGATATTTCCAACTGTAGTTTTGATCATGTTATTACCAATCCGCCATATAGCGACCACGATATGCCCTCACCTAACCCAAGCAAAGCACTAGCTCACAATCATCACAACTTTAATCTTACAAAATGGATAAGTTTTGCCATAAAGATGACCAAACCCAAAGGCTACCTATATACCATAAACCGCTCAGAAGCACTAGAAGAAACAATATCTGCCTTATACAAAAAAATGGGCAATATTGTTGTTGTTCCTTTGTTTTCTAAAGACGGGCAAAATGCCAAAAGAGTGCTAATTTCTGCCCGCAAAAACAGCAAAACTCCCAGCACAATTACTTCTGGCATTATTACTCACAATCAACAAGGTTACTATTCTCCCCAAATGGAGCAAATACTAAAACATAGCAAAAGCATTTGGGACATAGCCTAAGTATTTTTATGCACGCCCATAGCTTTTCCGATTTTTTTTAGAGAATTAAACTCAATTTGTCTTACTCTTTCTTTAGATATATTATGAACTTTGCTCAATTCATCCAAAGTCACCACCTTCTCAGACAATCTTCTTTTAGCAATAATGTCTTTTTCTCTATTGTTTAAGATTTTTAGTGCCTTATGTAAATCTTCTCGTCTTTGCTTCATAATTTCGCAAGCACAATACCTGTCTTCTTGATTAGGTTTGTTGTCAACAATAAAGTCCAAGAACTCACTTCGACTATCACCATCCTTATCTAAAGGCATATTCAAAGAATCATCGTGCGAACGCAAACGCATATTCATATCTACCACATCTTTAGAAGAAACCGCCAAACTATTGGCAATATCCAATATAATTTCATTAGACATATACTTGTCATCAATCAAGTTAAACTTTTTTTTGGCCTTATTTAGATTA
>CAYJKS010000082.1:0-5384 GCA_964370705.1 uncultured Azospirillaceae bacterium | reverse complement strand
TATAAGACATTTAATCAACTTAGTCTTGTTTTTGCAATTTATTTTCTCATACGCAAAAAATATATACTAATGTTTCTTTTATCTTTGTTATTATTTCTTCTTATTGGAAAAGATAGTAAGCTAATTCCAGATATGCAACATGTGCGAAATGTTGCTATTTGCATAGATGAACCATCCACCGATATTTGCGATAACCTATAAAAGCATTGTCTTTTTTTACTCAAATATAATTCAATTGCAAGAGTATTAAAGATAAGAACACAACTAACTTAAAACCTTGGCATTTGCTTACCTTTTAGATTGGGCGAGGTCAGAGCAAAAGTATCTATTTGTGATAATTTTTGATAAAATTGCTCAAATTAGTAGTCATTATATCTTGGAAGAATATGGTACCAACACCCGCAGAACTCCGCAAATCCTAAGCTCTACAAATTAAAAAATCCTCCACAAAAAGCGAAGGACTTGATTATTGGTGGCACTTGGCTTACAGCATACGAGTGTAAATAAGTATCCCAAAAGGTAATTGACATCATTTTATTTTTACAATATTAATTAGCTATGACAATATTTTTAGCAATAATAATGCCTATCTTATTTTTGATTGTAAATTTTCAAAACAAAGCATGGAGAAAAAACGGAGTTGATACACTTAGTTGTTTGGCTGCAAGCAAATTAATTGCCTTGCCAGTGTTTGTAGTAACTTTGATTTATATTATTGCATCTTCACAAGATTATACATTTTCTTATAAGTGGTTAACATTATCTTTAAGTTGGATGTTTTTATGCTTTGGAAGCGGATTTCTTGAAACGTATCTTTTTAAGTATTTTCCAATGACACAAATAAAAGCATTTGGAATGATTTTTAGGTTTATTTTAACTGCGTTAATAGATTTATTTGTTTTTAATATTATCTTCACATATCAAAACATAATTCCTATTTTTCTATTATTCATTGGTGGAGTAATAATTAATCATAAGAACTTCAAACAAGAGAAAGGAAGCAAGAAGCACCACATATGCAAACTGCTATTAGTTTCGCTTTTAATAACTGTTTTATATGTAATTCAGTTGGGGCTCATGAAAGAACTTGCAATAATGCAAACAAATCCATTGTTTTTTATTGTTTATTTGCAAACAATTTTATTCTCAGTAACAATCTTTGCAGCAGGCAAAAAAACATTTAACAACATCGCAAACAAAAAAATATCTATAAAAAGTATTTTATTGGTTAATATGCTAATAATAATTTACTGTTTTTGTGAGCCATATGTATTAAAAGAACTACCATTAACATTAATTGTTAGCACAGGAGTTTTGACTATAACACTAACATACCTTTATGACTTAAAAACTAAGGACTTAGATAAAGATAAAAAAAGCCTATTAGGTTTTATCTTCATATTCATTGGAGTGGTTTTACTGATGCTACTAAGCAAATAGGGTTTTCAACCAATGCTTATTTCGAACAGGATTATTGGGGGATTTTTAGGTTAAACTTTCAGCAAATGCAAGCGTGGAATAAACAACACCCACCCACCAAAGAGGAATGCCACCGAGCCAGCCAAATAGACCAGCTCCAAGGCAACAAGAATAAGGTGATTAAAGAGTTGTGTGAAAATTCAAATTACATCTTTTCTAATATATAAAAAATATAATTATACTCATCGCTATATTTATAATACAAGTCAATTTCCTGTTGTATCATATTCACAACTTCCAAAGCTTCTTTATTATCTATATATTTATGGTGCATTTTATCAATATTTTTTTGCAAAGGTACATAATAATTTTCAATCCATGCTTCTTTCGGTAGAGGGAAGCTGTCTACTAATTTATATCCTACTTCCTCAGTGACAGAAGCCTTGTTTTCAAAACTATCCATTTGAGAATAACCATTTTCCCAAAATGCTTTAATTTCTTCTGATGGATTTTTTACAATCCAGCTTATTTCACTGCAAATTATAATGCCATTTTTTCTTAATAACCGCTTCCAATCAGAAAGACCTTTTGTAAATCCTGCAATATAAATAGCTCCTTCTGCAAAAATGTAATCAAAACTATTGTCAGCAAATGTCATTTCAAACATAGACATACAAATTCCAGTTACTCTATCCTCTAAATTTAATGACTTAGCTTTTGAGTTTAGCTGATTTATGTAATCTTGATTATTATCTATCGCAATAATCGTAGCATTTGGAAGCTGTTTAGCTAATAAAAAAGTGTGTGTTCCAACCCCGCAACCTATATCAAGTATTCGTATAGATTTATTCTTGTTTATAAAAGATATCGCTTTTAACGTAGATTGTTTGCAACCTGGTCCCAATCGTTCCATATTTTCAAATGCTTCATAAAAATACGTCTCCATTTTATTTTCCTTATTAGAATTTATTTTTTTGTTTAATAGCTTTTCTGGCGTCTAAACCCTTGTTTTTTTAACAAAAAACGTCTAGATTTCTCTAGACGTTTGAATTGGTGGGTCCTGCCTGACTCGAACAGGCGACCAGACCGTTATGAGCGGCCTGCTCTAACCAACTGAGCTAAGGACCCACAAATTACTGGCATAAGTTATGATAATTTATTTATATAGTCAAGATATTTTTTATAAAAAATATTACAAAAAAATCATAACCCACAAAAAACAACAAAAATCATTACCTCTGCCAAGTATTTATACTGCTTTTATTCATAAATCGGATATTTTTTGCACAAAGTAATTACCTCTTGCTTTATTCTTTTTATCTCTTGATCAACATTGCCTGCAACCAAAGCGTCTACAATATCCCCAATCCAATTAGCAATTTGCTCAAACTCAGCCTCTCCAAAACCTCTAGTTGTTCCTGCAGGGGTTCCTACCCTAATTCCAGAAGTTATAAACGGTGATTGGGTATCAAAAGGAATAGAGTTTTTGTTACAAGTTATGTTAGCCTCTTCCAGTGCCTGACAAACATCTTTGCCCGTTAAACCCTTTGGACGCAAGTCAACCAACAAAAGGTGTGTATCTGTTCCGCCAGAAACCAAGTTAACACCTCTTTTTTGCAAAACTCTACCCATTGCCTGAGCATTTTTTATCACTTGCTTGGCATATTGTTGAAACCCATTGCTCAAAGCCTCCTTAAAGCATACAGCTTTTGCTGCAATAACATGCTCTAATGGACCACCTTGAATTCCAGGAAAAACTGCAGAATTTATCTTTTTGGCTATTTCTTCATTATTAGTTAAGATCATCCCACCTCTTGGCCCTCGCAAAGTTTTGTGAGTAGTAGTTGTAACAACATCGGCATATTCTAGCGGATTAGGCAAAGCCTTACCCGCAACCAAACCTGCAAAATGAGCCATATCTATCATCAAATATGCCCCTACTTTGTCTGCGATTTTTCTAAATCTAGCAAAATCTATGTTTCTAGAATAAGCAGAACCGCCAGCAATAATTAGCTTTGGGTTATGCATAATTGCCAATGCCTCAACCTCATCATAGTCTATTAAACAATCATCTTTTCTTACCCCATACTGAATAGACTTTAGCCACTTACCAGAAAAAGAAACCTTTGCACCATGTGTTAAGTGTCCGCCTGCATCCAATGACATCCCCAAAATAACGTCATTTGGTTCTAGCAATGCAACATAAACAGCTGTATTTGCCTGAGAACCTGAATGAGGTTGCACATTTACAAAGCTAGCTCCAAAAAGCTCTTTTGCTCTGTTGATTGCCAAATTTTCTACCTTATCAACAAACTCACAACCCCCATAATATCTTTTTTCTGGATAACCTTCTGCATATTTGTTTGTGAGTATAGACCATACAAATCTTTATCTTCTCTACTCAAAATACTACTCATTTTATTCTCCCATATCTAATTTTTCTATTCTTGCAGTGTGTCTTCCACCCTCAAACTTACTTTGCATAAAAATATCTATTCTTTTTATAACCTCTTCAAACGTCATCGTTCTTGCACCAAAGACAATCACGTTTGCATTATTATGCTCTTTTGCCATTTGAGCACAAAAATCGTCATACAATAATGCAGCTCTTATGCCTTTATGGCGATTCAGCCCAATAGAAATTCCGATTCCTGTTCCACAAATGGCGATTCCTAGCTCTGTTTTGCCCAAAAGCACCAAATTTGCTAGCTCATTTGCATTATCAGAATAATCACAAGACGCTGTGCTGCTTGCTCCAATTGAACAAATTTTTAGCCCTTTTTGTTCATAATATTCTACAAGTCTTTGTTTTAGCTCAAAACCGCCATGATCAGAAGTAATTGTTATGTTCATTTTTATTACCTATTTTTTATTTTTAATAATGCAATGATAAAGCAAGTTTTATAAAAAAAAATATTTTTTTTACATTTATGCAAAAAAACTATTGACGTAGTAAAAAAAATTTGTATATATAGTATCTGTTGAGTTCATACGGACTTCGGCCGGTTGGCAGAATGGCTATGCAGAGGACTGCAAATCCAAATATTCCGGCTTAGCTCAGTGGTAGAGCAATCGGCTGTTAACCGATTGGTCGCAAGTTCGAATCTTGCAGCCGGAGCCACTAAAAAAATCACCCTTTTGGGTGATTTTTTTTGCATTTTTTAAGCTAGCTCCAATCCACAAAAAAAAGAGCAAGCTCAATGCTTGTTCTTTTTTTTGTTTTTTTCAACTATAATTTATATATCACATCTAGTTGCCAAAAAGTTCTTTTTATTCTCAATTGCTCTCAAGACTTTTGCTGTATATGGGATTACACTATTTTCTATTTTATCAAAATCAAAAAAATCTAGTTCTGAGGCTTTTTGAGGTTCTTTATTCTCAATTTTTCCGTCAAAATTTTTAATCTCAAAAAACAAATCAACATATTCTCTATCTGGAGCAATTTGATTGCCTGTAAAAACCAATTCCAAGTCATCTTCTTTTGTTAGTATGCCAAGCTCTTCTTTTGCCTCACGAATAACTGCCTCAACAAAGGTCTCTCCTCCGTCTTTATGCCCTGCAGGCAAAGCATAAACACCGTCCATATAGCCGGTGTTTTGCCTTCTTAGAAAAAGAATTTTCTCATTACGACGAATAATCATATAAACTGCGCAGTATAACCCAACTCTCTTCTTTTTCATTTTTTGTGTCTATCTATTATTCATATTTTCTTTTTGTTTTGCAAGTTTTGCAGGATCTATCTCTTCTTGCCATTGATCTTGTGACGCATAACCAAAGTCACTTTCTTCTAATGCAGGAGGCAAGACATCTAGCTCCATTTCTTCAATATCAATAACTCGCACATCTTCTAAATTGTCATCAATATTATTGTCGGCTTCAACATCTACTTGATAATCTTCTTCTATATTGTCATAATCTTCAACAAAATCACCTTCTAGCTCGACTTCTGCAACATTTTCTTGAGC
>CAYJKS010000081.1:4750-5386 GCA_964370705.1 uncultured Azospirillaceae bacterium | reverse complement strand
TTATGAGCATGGATAATTTTTGGGGCAAAAAAGTCTTAAGTGATAGATGATAAGGAATAATATGAAGTTTATTAAAATAACCGATCATAAAAAGCAATATTTGGATTTGCTCTTGTTAGCAGATGAAGAAGAAGCGATGATTGATAAATATCTTGCCAAGGGAGATATGTATGGTCTTGTAGACAATGGAGTTAAGTCTATTTGTGTTGTGGTTGATAATGGTAATCGAGTTTTTGAAATTAAGAATATTGCAACAGCTCCAATGTATCAAGGAAAAGGGTATGCAAAAGCAATGTTGAGTTATGTTTGTGATTTGTATAAAAACATGGCTAATGAGATGATTGTTGGCACTGGCGACAGCCCTTTAACAATACCATTTTATGAAAAATGCGGCTTTGTAAGATATGGCGTTGTCAAAAATTTTTTTATCGATAACTATTCTCACCCAATTATCGAGGATGGAGTGCAGTTAGTTGATATGATAATGCTAAAAAAGGAGTTGAGATGAAGCTTTATCACTATTCACCTAAAGGAAATACAATATTAAGAGATGGACTTTGCTCTGTTTCTTTGTTACCTCAATTCTTGTTTCATTATGAATCGCGAGCAAAATCTTCAGACAATGACAAAATAATT
>CAYJKS010000081.1:0-4740 GCA_964370705.1 uncultured Azospirillaceae bacterium | reverse complement strand
TTAGATAGTACTTTTTCTGGTAGATCTCGTTCCATTGCCTGTTTTACAGAGTCATTAAAAGTAGACAACAAGTCTATAGATGATAATGGAGATTTATTTTCGTTTGATATTCAAAAAATTTATCAAGACGGTTTGGTTGAAAGTATTTATTGCAAAATTCGTTCTGGAAACGGAGGTTATGACGAGGCCTTTATAAAGGTTGAGCTTGAAGAAATAGATTGGACGCCATTTGATTTTTCGCGTTTTAATTCAACCAAAGAAGTTACGAATACTTTTTTTAGGCATTATTTTGTTGTTTTGAAAGATGGCCGTATTCCTGTAGAATATCTAACAAAAGAATAGTTGATACGATTGTTATTTGCTCAACTATTGCTTTGATTTAAGCGTTTTAATAAAATTAAAAATACTTAAATAGAGCTTGTCAATTTGATTTTGGGGATATACTATATGGTGGGGGTGAGATATGAATAAAATACAATTTCCAAACTATGATGAATCAATTTTATCAATAACAACATCTGTATTAAAAAATTATAATTATAATTCTGACTATAAATCCTTGCCCGAACTTGATGCGGCTTTGGCTAAGAATTATAAAAATGTGGTGTTGATGATTTTTGACGGAATGGGTGTTAGTGTCTTAAAAAAGCATTTGAATGAAAATGATTTTTTAAGAAAACATACAAAAAAAGATATTAGCTCTGTTTGTCCATGCACAACAACAGCAGCAACATCAACTTTTTATTCGGGATTGCCACCGATTTGTCATGGCTGGCTTGGTTGGAGCCCTTATTTTAAGGAGCATAATGCTGTTATAGAATTGTTTAGGAATAATGAGTATTATACTCAAAAGCCTGCAATGGTTAGCCCTGTTGCAGATATGATTAAGTATGAACATATTTTTAACAAAATCAAAAAATCTACCAATGGTCAGGTGAAGACTACTGAGGTTTTTCCGCCCTTTAGAGAAAATGGTGTAAAAAATCTTGATGAGATGTGCGAGCGAATTATCAATATCTGCTCAAAGCCAGAAAAACAATTTGTTTTGACCTATTGGACTGAGCCAGATTCAACTTCTCATAAATTGGGGCCACACGCACCGAAGGTAAAATCATTGGTCTTGGACATAAACGATAAAATACAAGAGTTGACAGAACAGCTCGAAGATACAATTATAATAATATCGGCTGATCATAGCCATATAGATTCTGGAAAATTTATTTTTTTAACTGAACATCCAAAGTTTTTAGAATGCTTGGACAAGCCACTTTCTTTGGACGATAGATGTTATGCCTTTTTTGTAAAAAAAGAAATGGAAAATGACTTTATATCATATTTTGAAAAGAACTTTTCTGAGCAATTTATTTTGATGTCAAGCAACGAAGCCTTAGAATGCAATTTGTTTGGCAAAGGTGTTCCCCATAAGAAGGCATTAGACTTTATAGGAGATTATATTGTGCTAGCAAAAGGAGAATACGCTCTTAGACAAAGCCCAAGTTCTCCAGATACTGATATTAAGGGTTCGCATTCTGGAATTACCAAAGACGAGATGATTGTTCCGCTTATTATAGTGGAAAAATTATAACAATATGCTTCTAGCAATAAATTATAAAAGGAGACAAATATGCGTATTAAAGTAGGTGACATAGTCAATCATTTTAAGAACAAAAGATACAAGATTATGGCAATTGCAAAACATAGTGAAGATATGGGCGAATATGTTGTTTATCAGGCATTATATGAGCCTTATGGCGTTTGGATTAGGCCTTTAGATATGTTTTTGTCTGAGGTAGATAAGCAAAAATACCCAGATATAAAACAAAAATATCGCTTTGAGAAAATAGATTTATAAAAAAATGCAAACAAAAAAAAGAAGTTGTAAAAAAACAACTTCTTTTTTTGTTTGCAACTTTAGCTAATTTTTAATTTCTAAAAACAGGTTTCTAACCATGAGGTTTCTGTTTGTAGAAACGTCTTGCCTGCGACATTCTTTTGCAGCTCTTATCCAATCTTGTTGCTTTATTGAAGCAAATAGATTTGGCCAATTAGCTGGCACCAATTCGGTTGGTCCAAGATTGTAGAGCATGTCAAATAGTGCATCTTGGGCTTTGTGTGGCAATGATAGGTAGTCAATGTTTGACTCACTACATATTTTTATAAATGTTTCGATCATTTCTTTAGCTTTTGCAACATAATGTTCTTCTATTGACTCATTTGTTGCCTTAATGCTAGAGAGCGGTTTATAAAAAGTGTGGTGATAGTCATAATCACCAATTGACTTTGCACAAACGAGGTTATTAAAAGAGCTTTTAATTTGCTCGCTTGTTGCCTCTTCTTCGCTAAATTTATCTAGCCAAGAAAACTTGATAAATTTCTCAAAAGTGTTAACATTCGTGCCAATACCAACGGTAATAAAACCTTTGGTATCTAGGTATGGATAATTAATCACACCCTCGTTTTTGATGACAGATTTTTTGTTTCTGTCGATAATTTTTTTTATCATATATTTATGGGTTTAGTTGTGTGCAGAAATGATATTATTTGAGTTATTTATTGCTTGAGAATAATATCATGATAATTTTAAGGTATTTGCATCATATAATAAAGATTACTTTTTTGCAAGGTATTTTATGGACAAATTTATCAAATATGCTATAAATTAAGAAAAATTTTAGAAAAGGTAGATAAATGAGCGAAAATATTTCTAATTGCCCAAAGTGTGAGAGTGCTTTTTGTTATTTTGATGGTAATTTTTTTGTTTGTCCAGAGTGTGGCTATGAATGGAATGACAATTCTCAGCTCAGCGAAGATAATGCAAAAGTTGTTGATGCTAATGGTAATGTGTTGGCAGACGGAGATAGTGTTGTGGTTATTAAAGACCTTAAGGTAAAAGGTAGCTCAACAGCTATAAAGCAAGGCACTATGGTCAAAAATATTTCTCTTGTTAATGAGGCTGGGCATAATATTTCTTGCAAGATTGCAGGTTTTGGTGCAATGAACCTAAAGTCAGAATTTGTAAAAAAAGCATAAATTATTTTTATAACAGAGTTTTGTGAGGTGCCAATAATGAATTTAGAAAAAATTGTTATAAAAAATAGAAACAATTTGAAGATAACGCTAAGATTAACAATTCCTCAAAATGTTTTGGGACTTGCTTTTGTTGAGCACGGATTTAGTGGTGCAAAAGAAGAAAAACATATTTTGCTTTTGGAACAAAAGTTGGCACAAAAAGGATATATTGTGGTTAATTTTGATGCCACAAATTCTATAAATGAGAGTGAATCCTCAAAAGAGGGAATAACTTTTTCATCTCATTATAGCGATTTGGAAGATGTTATTAGCTGGGCAAAGAATCAAAGCTGGTATAAAGAACCATTTTTGCTAAGTGGACACTCAATGGGTGCAAGTAGTGTTGTGCTATATGCTCAAAACTATCCCAATAAAGTAGAAACCTTGCTGCCACTATCTTTGCCATGGATAAAAGGAGAATCATATATTAAGCAAAATACAAAAGAGTTTATAGATGACTTTGTGTCCAAAGGGTATATTATAAAAGAAGTGTCAAGAAGTGACAAAAAACTTTATGTTCCATATTCTTTTTTGCAAGATTTGCTAAAATATGACTTTATATCAAACGCTAAAGATATTAAAGCAAGAACAATACTTATTATTGGAGATGCCGAGAAAAAACTTAGGTTAGATGAAAATAAAGTGTTTTTTGACAGCTTAACTTGTAAAAAAGAGCTAATAATTTTGCCTAATGTTCCACATTCTTTAGCAAAAGATCCTAACCACGAACAACTATTTGCAAAAACACTAGATAGTGTTTTGTAGCTGCTTACTAAAAGGATAAGCCGTAATGACAAAAATTAAAGTTGCAATTATTGGAACTAGAAATATGGGTGCAAAGCATTTGGCGGTTTTGCGAGAGTTTTTTGATAACAAGGTTGAGGTTTGTGGTATTTTGAACTCGCCCCCCCAATCATCAAAGCAAAGAGCCCAAGAGCTTGGAACTTCTTATTTTAATAATATAGATGAAATCTCAGCAGATAATACAGACGCTGTAATTATCTCTAGTCCAGCAAATTGTCATTTGGAGCATGGAATAAATATTTTAGACAAGGGAATAGATTGCTTGCTAGAAAAGCCTATGGCAATGGATGAAGATGAGTGCAAAGAGCTAATAAATGCCAAAGAAAAATCTGGAGCTATTTTGATGATTGGGCATACAGAAAACTATAACCCTGCCGTAATTGCCCTAAAAGAAGTTATTGACTGTCCAATAAAAACTATTAAGGCTTTTAGAAGTAGTGATGGAGTTAACAAAGAAAGAACTACCAATATTTTTCCTGAGCTTGCAATTCATGATTTGGCGATTATTTCTAGTCTTGTTCCCCAAAAGTTGTTATCTTATGATGTTACAAAAGACAGCAAATATAAATGGAGCGAACATGGGATTGCTAATCTTGTTTATGAAGATGATGTGAGGGTAGAGGTTGAAGCTTTGGTAGCAAATATTGAACGAAGAAGAACAATGGAAATTGAAGATATTAAAGGCAATAAATTTTATTTAGATTGTCTTAATAGAAAATTGCTTAAAAATGGTGAGTTGCTCTTTGATGGCGGAAATGCTCTAAAAAATGAATTAGAATGTTTTGTTAATGGAGTTATTGATAAGGATAAATCAATAGACAATAGTGAAGAAGGGCTAAAAAATGTTGCTCTTTGCTCAAAATTAGA
>CAYJKS010000080.1:0-5395 GCA_964370705.1 uncultured Azospirillaceae bacterium | reverse complement strand
TAAGTCAAATAGATGTTGATTTAGAGTGTCATCTACTTCCTTAAATACTTCTCTTGCACTAGCAAAATTGTCTGCAAGATCTTTTCCCATACCAATAGATTGTGAACCCTGTCCAGGAAAAACAAAAGCGTGCTTCATTCTTTACCTCTCTGTAATATATAAATTTTTATGTCCTTATAAGATATTTTTTTATAAAAAGTCAAGCAAAAACTAGATTCTGTTAGACTATCTATAAATTATATTTGTTTTGTTAACTTCTAAGAAATAATTTTGCGATACAATAAGGTGCAAAAAAACATATTACAACAAAGGAAAGTTATGGCAAAAAAGCAAAGTAAAAAAAACAAAAAAGAAAAATTAGCATTAGCAAATCTTAAAAAAAGAATATTAGGAATATTTTTGATATTTTTGAGTTTGTTTTTGTTGGCGGCAATTGTTTTTTATAATCCTACAGATAATTCCTATAATTTTGCCTCAAACAAAACTACAAATTATTTGGGGTGGTTGGGTGCTAGTAGCGCCTCGATGATGATTTCTTTTTTGGGGTTGTTTGTTCCTTTGTTTTTGGTAGTGATAATGGCTTGGGGGTATAGGCTTTGTGGATTGCAAAAAATTGGACTTATTAGTCTAAGAATTGTTGCTTGGCTTGTTGGCTTAATGTCTGGCTCCTTGTTATTAAACTCTTTTGCTAATACTAAAGTTTTTGGTGGAGCTGTTGGCAAAATTATAAGTCAACAAATCACCACAGTTTTGCCACAAAATCTTTGTTGGCTTGTTGGTTTGATTGCTGTTGTGGTAATTTTTGTTAGTTTTAATTTTGCTATTGGTTTGTCGTTTGGATTTTGGAGTAGGTTGGTGGCAAATATTTTTGTGTTAGCATACAAAGTAGTTAGACTTGTTGCAAAAAGCTTTTTGTTTGTAAAAAATCTTGGAAGCAGAGAAAAGGCAAACAAAAAAACAATAAAATCGCCAATTGCTAAGCCAATTAAAGAACCAAAAGATAAAAAAGAAAAGAAAAAGCAAAAGCAAAAAGTAGAAGATGTTGCAAGCAAAAAAACAGCTGTTGTAGAAAAGAAGAATAGCTATAAATATCCAGATTTGTCACTACTTTCTAGGCCAAAAGAAAAAATTGGAAGCACTATAAGTGAAAAAGAGCTAGAAAAAATATCTAAAGATTTGGAACAAGTGCTAGAAGAATTTGGCGTTTTTGGAAAAATAGTAAAAATTCGCCCTGGTCCTGTGGTTACACTATATGAATTAGAGCCAGCTCCAGGAACAAAAACTGCAAGAGTGATTGGCTTGGCAGATGATATTGCACGCTCAATGTTTGCATCTTCAGTCAGAATTGCTGTGGTGGCAGGCTCAAACACAATTGGTATAGAGATGCCAAACTCTATTAGAGAAATTGTGTGGCTAAAAGATTTGTTTGTAGCAAAAGAATTCAAAGATTCAAAAAATGCTCTCAATGTAGTTCTGGGCAAAGATATTGGTGGAGAAAATGTTTATGCCGATTTGGCAAAAATGCCTCACTTGCTTGTGGCAGGAACAACAGGATCTGGTAAGTCTGTTGGTATGAACTCGATGATACTTTCTTTGCTGTTTAAGATGAGCCCAGAAGAATGCAAGCTAATTATGATAGATCCAAAGATGTTAGAATTTTCTATTTATAACGGAATCCCACATCTATTAACTCCTGTGATTACGGAGCCTAGCAAGGCGGTTTTGGGGCTAAAATGGGCAGTAAAAGAGATGGAAGATAGATATAAGGCAATGGCAATGCTTAATGTGCGCAATATATCTGGATATAATACTAAGCTAAAAGAGCTTAGAGAAAAAGGCGAGAGAATTGTTAGAAACGTTCAAACAGGTTTTGATATGGATACAGGCGCCCCAATTTTTGAAGAGCAAGAAATGAACTTAGATGCCTTGCCATATATTGTTGTGGTTGTTGATGAAATGGCAGATTTGATGCTGGTTGCTGGCAAAGAAGTTGAGGCCGCTATTCAAAGATTGGCACAAATGGCTCGTGCTGCAGGGATACATCTTATTTTGGCAACACAAAGGCCGTCAGTAAACGTGATTACGGGCGTGATTAAGGCAAACTTTCCGACTCGTATTAGTTTTCAGGTAACATCAATATATGATAGTAAGACAATTTTAGGCGAGCCAGGTGCAGAGCAGTTATTGGGTATGGGAGATATGCTTTATATGCCTTCTGGGCTACGTCCTGTTAGGGTTCATGGCAGTTTTGTAAAAGATGCTGAGGTAGAAAAAATTGTAGAATTCTTAAAATCTCAAAAAGAGCCAGAATATGTTGAAGCTATTACACAAGGAGAGCTTAATATAAAAGACAGCGGTCCGTTGTTTGATAAAACTGGTATGGGTGCAGGATCTAATAGTGATGACGACCTATATAACCAAGCAGTAGAAATAGTTAGAAGAGATAAAAAAACCTCTATTAGCTATATTCAAAGGCGTTTGAGAATAGGTTATAATCGAGCAGCAAGTATAGTTGATAAACTAGAAGAAACAGGAGTTTTGTCTGCTCCAGATCATTCAGGAAAAAGAGAAATCTTAGAATAATAAAAAAAACCGCTTCTAAAAAAGAAGCGGTTTTTTGTTTGGCTAAAGATTTGACTAAAAGCCCATGTTTGGCATACCACCACCATGAGCAGCACCGCCAGCACAACCACACTCAGTTTGAGGAATATCTGTAACCATTGCCTCAGTTGTTATAACTAAGCCAGCAACAGATGCTGCATCTTGCAAAGCTGTGCGAACAACTTTTGTTGGGTCAATAATACCAGCTTTTATCATGTCTGTATATTCGCCATCTTGAGCATTGTAGCCATAGTTGCAATCAGTAGATTCCATTAGCTTACCAGCAACAACAGCGCCATCAACACCAGCGTTTTCGGCAATTTGGCGAATAGGAGCTTGCAAGGCTTTGCGAATAATCTCAATACCAGCTTTTTGATCTTGGTTAGCAACTTCTATCTTATCTAATGCTTTGATTGAGTATAAAAGAGCAACACCACCACCAGCAACAACGCCTTCTTTTACAGCTGCGCGAGTTGCGTGCAAAGCATCATCAATTCTGTCTTTTTTCTCTTTTACTTCAACTTCAGAAGCTCCACCAACTTTAATCACGGCAACACCACCAGATAGTTTTGCTAATCTTTCTTGCATTTTTTCTTTATCATAGTCAGAAGTTGTTTCTTCAATTTGTTTTTTGATTTGTGTAATTCTTGCGGCAATAAGCTCTTTTACACCACTACCGTCAACGATTGTTGTATCGTCTTTTGTAATCTCTATTTTTTTGGCAGAACCTAAGTCTTCTAGATTAATATTTTCTAGCTTCATGCCAAGTTCTTCAGAAATAACTTGACCACCAGTTAAAATCGCTAAGTCTTCCATAATAGCTTTTCTTCTGTCTCCAAAACCAGGAGCTTTTACTGCACAAACTTTTAGTCCACCACGTAAGCGGTTAACAACCAAAGTTGCCAATGCCTCTCCTTCTACATCTTCGGCAATAATTATTAGAGGACGAGAAGATTGCACGATTGCTTCTAAAGCAGGAATAAGAGGTTGCAAGTTGCTTAGTTTTTTGTCATATAACAAAATGTATGGGTTGTCATATTCGCAGTTCATTTTGTCTGGATTTGTTACAAAATATGGAGATAGGTAGCCTCTATCAAATTGCATACCTTCAACAACTTCTAGCTCTGTTTCTAGCCCTTTTGCATCTTCTACAGTAATTACACCTTCGTTGCCAACTTTTTGCATAGCTTGTGCCAAATAATCACCAACTGTTTTGTCGCCATTAGCAGAGATTGTGCCTACTTGAGCAATTTCTTCAGAAGTTTTGATAGCAGTTGAACGAGATTTTACATCTTCTACAACGCAATTAACAGCCATATCTATACCACGTTTTAGGTCCATTGGATTTAATCCAGCAGCAACAGCCTTGCAACCTTCTACAATAATTGCTTCTGCCAATACTGTAGCAGTTGTTGTGCCGTCACCAGCTTTGTCTGCAGTTTTTTGAGAAACTTCTTTAACTAGTTGAGCTCCCATGTTTTCAAACTTATCTGCTAGTTGGATTTCTTTTGCAACAGAAACACCGTCTTTGGTGATTTTTGGTGCTCCATAAGATTTATCTAAAATAACATTACGACCTTTTGGTCCCAATGTAACTTTTACTGTTTTTGCAAGAATTTCAACACCTTTTAGCATTTTAGTTCTAGCATCACTTCCAAATTTAATATCTTTACCTGACATCTTTTTATCCCTATTTTAACTTTTATTCAATTATACCTAAAATTTCTGATTCTTTTATAATCAATCTTTCTTCACCATTGATTTTTACTTCTGTGCCAGACCATTTTGCAAATAGCACTTTGTCGCCTTCTTTTACGCTCATTGGTATTGTTTTTCCGTCTTCTGTTCTAGCACCCGCACCAACAGCCAAAACAATCCCTTCAGATGGTTTTTCTTTTGCTGTGTCTGGAATAATAATTCCTCCAGCAGTTGTTGTTAGTTCGTCAACTCTTTTAATCAAAACTCTATCGTATAGTGGTTTTATGTTCATATTAAAAAACTCCTTTATAAATTTTACTACTCATTAGTTAGTAATTAGATTCTTTAATGTCAATAATCTAACTAAAAAATAATAAGACAATTATTGCAGAAATTGCAAGTGATGGGCCGAATGCTCCAGATTTTTGTTTTTTTGCTAGAGTGTGTAGGGCAAAAATAATGCAAGAGCCTAAAATTGTATAAATTACTCCTGTAATCCCAAGCCATGCGCCTATCCCCGCCAAAAATTTTATGTCACCACCGCCAAAAGCGTCAAAAGATTTGTGAGCAACAAAAGCTGAGGCAATAATTGGCAAAATATAACCCAATAAAGATCCATAAGCACTTTCTGTTGGAGATATGATAACGCCTGCTAGACAGGCATAAGTAAAACCTATGATAATTAGTGGAACTGTTAGCAAGTCTGGAAGCAAGAAAGTTCGCAAATCTATTTCTCCAAGTAGTAGCAACATCCAGATAAAGCTCAAATACCAGCAAATGTTATTGTCAAACTTATAGACAACAAAAGCAGATATTATAGCAAAAATAATGCCATATACAAAACTTCTGCATAGATATTGCTTAAGAAGTTTTTGGTATTTGGGGCATAAATGACGTTTTTTTGCTTGCTTGTTCTGCTTAAACGAACGGTATATAGCATAAACTGGAGTAGCAGGCATAAACTTGGCAAATCTTCTTGATAAATAAGGAATAAAAAAGCCCGCTAAAAGAGCTAAAATTATATAGGTCATAAAAAACTCCGTTATCCGCCAATTAGTTTACAAAATTCTTCAAAATCTGTGGCGGATAAATAAGG
>CAYJKS010000079.1:1366-5427 GCA_964370705.1 uncultured Azospirillaceae bacterium | reverse complement strand
ATCATTGTTATTCATGTTAAGTCCTCTTACCTAACATTATAATATTACAAAATTAAAATAAAGTAAACAGGGTTTTGTCTATATATGCTGGGGGGGGAAGTGGCTATGTAATAAAAAAAGCAAAAAATCAAATCAATTTACACAAGTTGCCGAAAGTCAAGGCATACAAAGAAAAAACGCTCTTTTTTCAAAGAGCGTTCAAATGGTAGAAGACTACTAGCACTTATCGGACTATTTCTTTTCAGTTAATTCCTTAAAATATTCAAAATATTTTGGTCTGCAAACTACGTGTAACTCATTTGCTTTTAGCTTTTCATTTAACACCCCGTCTTCAAAAGGATTAAATTCTTTTCCAGAATTGAGGTTAAATATTTTTATGCCCAGATTCTCAAAAATTGGTAAGCAGCCAGCGATATCCCATAAAGAAGCAATAAAATACATAGCTCTAGATTGATGAGTTGCAACAAATAGTCCGCTTAAAACAGTTGAGAAAATATTAATTGGTACAACATCTTGGTTTGTCCACGCGTTAGATAATCTCATTTTTCTTGTATGCTCACAAAAAACAGGAGAGCTTTCTTGGTCATTATTTAAAACTGGTATTTTATAAATGGTTTCTGTTGATGTAAAAGCGTTCTCTACACAAAAAGAGCTCTCTCCATCGTAATAAACTATTGTTTGTAATCTTGGTGCATATATTGCTCCATAGATTGGCTTGCCATATCTAAAAATACCAACAGATATTGCAAAGAATGGTAGCTTTTGAGAGTATGGTAGCGTTCCATCAATAGGGTCAATTATAAAGGTTGTTTCTTTTTCTTTTATTTGGGCTAAAACATTCTTACCAAGAGTTGCAACAGTTTCTTCATCTACAATTAAATAATCTAGACTGTTAAAGTTTTGCTCTATAAAAGTCTTAAACAAATGGCTAATTTCAAAATCTGCCTCTGTTACTATAGAAACAGGGCGTCCATCTTTTAGATTTGCTTTTGTTATATCAATAGTTGACTGTTTGCTTAAAGCTACTTCTCCAGCTGTTTTCATAAAGCTTAAAATTTTATCTATCATATTCCCTCCATTAAAAATATTTTATCAACTAAAATTTAATTTTGCAATATGTTTATTAGATAACCTATACCTCGCCGGACCCTAACCACACCAACGCCTTGGATAGGCAAGACTAAATAAAACAGTCCGATAGTTGATGAAATTTTAGCGTTTTTTTATTGCAAACAATCGGATTAGATAAGTTGTTGATATATAAAGAAAAAACAGCTAAAAATAGCTGTTTTAACAAAGTGGTAGGGGTGGCCGGACTGACTAAAGATCGCCTAAAGGCGAAATCTTTTTAACGTCGTCCTTCGTTCATTCGCCACAAGTGGCTCACCGGCATACTCCGTCTGCCTCTCACTCAGTCTCAAACCGGCACTGTGCCGCTTCAAATCCCCACCACACTTTACCAACAAAAAAAGACATCCATAAAGGATGCCTTTTTTAATTGGTAGGGGTGGCCGGACTCGAACCGGCACGTCTTGTGGACACAAGATTTTGAGTCTAGCGCGTCTACCAGTTCCGCCACACCCCCGAAATCTGAGAAAAGAAATACAGCAAAAAAAATCTAACGTCAATAGTTTTTTTATAAAAAAAATGATATTTTACTTTTTTTTTATTTTGCCTGTGGTAATATAAAGTATATTTTGTCTAATTAGGAGAGTGTCTTGTCAGGTGTAGAAAAAAAAGCGTTTAGTGCTTATTATCAAAAAAAATACCCTCAGGCATTGCGTGCTTTTATTAAGTTAGAGCAGGCCCAACCACAAAGAGATGACACATACATATATATTGCAAACTGTTTTGATTCATTGGGTAGGCAAGATTGTGCCATAAAATATTATAAGAAATCTCTTAAAGAAAAGAAGTCGTGTGATGTGGCTGCTGTTAATTTGGCAATTATTTATTACGAGGCAAAAAAGTTTCGTTTGGCAAAAAAATATGCACAAAAATCACTAGACTACAACCCTCAAAACATTTCTGCCTTGTCTCTTTGGGGCAATATATTTTATTATCAAAAAAATACCCTCAGGCTTTGAGGTTTTATCAAAAAGCAGTAGACTTAAAAAGAGATTATTATAGTGCAAATTATAATATTGCTAGTATTTATTTTGAGCAAAAAGAATATGCAAACGCTTGTTTTTATCTTAGAAAAATTTTGCAATATCATCCAAATTCTACAGAAGCATCTACAATGCTTGGCACTGCGTATTTGGAGCTAGAAAAATATAGCGAAGCCAAAAAAATTCTTCTTGCTTTAAGTAAGCAACAAAAAGATGATTTTTGGGTGCAAAATTTGCTTAGTCAGGCTTATCAAAAGCTCAAAAAATATGGCAGAGCTCTAGACACAGGCTGGCAAGCAGTAGTGCTTTCTGAAGATGACGAAGGTCAACATATTAGCTTTGGATATTTGCTATATGAAATTGCAGTAGAAAGTCCCAAAACAGATGTTAAAAGATATGCCAGAAAATGGATGAAGAATTTTCCAGATAACTTTGTTGCTCAACATATGGGCAATGCTATTTTAAGCACATTTGCAATAAGTCAAACCAACAGCGATTTTGTTCGCGGAATTTTTGACGCTTTTGCTCTTGACTTTGAAGACGTGCTAAATAGCTTGGACTATAGTGTTCCAAGCATTATGTCTGATTGCTTATCTTCTTTGGCAAAAAACATTAGGCTTAAAAAAATGTCTATTCTTGATGCAGGTTGTGGCACGGGATTATGTGGAAAATATCTTAAAAAATATGCCAAAATAAGAGGGCTAGAAGGCGTTGACTTATCCGAAAAAATGTTAGAAGTAGCCTATTTGAAAAATATTTATCATAAACTCTATTGCCAAGATATTTGTAAGTTTTTAGCTAGTAACAAAAAAAGGTACGACCTAATAAATGCTGCCGATGTTTATACTTATTTTGGCGATTTAGAAAGACTTTTTTCTTTGCTATATTCATCGCTTAAAAAAGAAGGCAGAATTTTGTTTAGTGTAAGTGAAAATAGCACAAATAATGATGATTATTTTTTGAGCCTTTCTGGGAGGTTTGTGCATAAAAAAAGCTATGTAGAGAACCTTTTAGAGGCAAAAGGATTTGTAATAGAAAAAATAAATCGGTTTCATCTTAGAAACGAAGGTAACAAAAAGGTTTATGGCTGGATTGTTCTAGCAAAAAAATAAGGATAAAAGATGACTGTCAAGAACAAAACATATCCAGCAAAACCATATTCCTTTTTGTGGTTTTATGCCAAAAAAAACAAAGTCTTTACTTTTGTTGGCTTGTTTTTTGGTTTTTTGGAGGTATGGGCAGAGCTTTTATCTCCACTATATTTTTCTAAAATGACAAATTTATTTATGGAAGGGGTAGATTTTTCTTCTATAAAAAATCAGGTGTTGTTTTATTTGGCATTATTTGCTGTAATGGAGATATTAACCAGAGTTTTTTATTATATTGGCAAGTATTTTATAGAAGTAAAACTAGGCCCTAAGCTATATAAAGACATAAACACAGATTTGTTCTTGTATCTAAATGGTCATAGCTTAGAGTATTTTGCCAATAACATGGCAGGCAAGCTAAGTGACAAGGTGCGTGGTGCTGGTGATGTTAGTTCTGCTTTGTATGTCAGCTCAATGTTTTTTATAAAAATTCTAATAAATATTGTTATAACAATTGGTATGTTTGCAAGTGTGAGCTTAGTTTTTTCTGCCTCATATTTTGCCATAATTTTTGTTCTTAGTGCCGTGTTTTTGCATTTTTCTAAAGACATAAATATCAAAAGAAAAGATTTTGCAGACTCAAAAACACAAGTATCTGGACAATTTATTGATGTTGCTCAAAATAATTTTTTTGTGACTATATTTAATGGCAAAAAACAAGAAGAGAAATTGTTTGAACAAGCTCTAAACATTCAAAAAGGCAAATACAAAAAATTTATATTTACATTAACTTTGCAAGAGTATCTTAAGAGTTATATTTTTTTGATAATAAATATTATTTATCTTTTATATGCTCTTTATT
>CAYJKS010000079.1:0-1356 GCA_964370705.1 uncultured Azospirillaceae bacterium | reverse complement strand
TCTTTATTTGTGGAAGCAAGGGCAAATAAATGCAGGAGAGGTTGTGTTTATATTTTTGCTAATTCAAAAATCATCTGGTGTTGTTGGTCATTTCTTGTATATGTTCGTGAGTTTTAGCTCTAAACTTTCTGAGCTAGAGGCTTATTTGGAGCCGTTTGCAACGGCTTATGATGTTGTTGATAAAGATGATGCAAAAAACATAAGAGTAAAAAAAGGTGAGATAAAGTTTGTTGATGTGTGTTTTGCATATAATCAAAAAATAGATGTTTTTAATAACTTTAATCTGACCATAAAAGCGGGAGAAAAAGTAGGAATTGTTGGTGCAACTGGCTGTGGTAAGACAACGTTAGTAAACCTGCTTCAAAGGCTTTATGACCTTAGGTCTGGCAAGATTTTAATAGATGGCAAAGATATTGCTGAGATTAGTCAAGATAGTTTGCGAAAAAACATCTCATATATTTCTCAAAATAGCCAAATCTTTAAGCGAAGTTTGAAGCAAAACATTGCTTATGGCAAGCCGAACGCAAAAATTTCTGAGATAAAAAAAGCTGCACAAATGGCATATGCAGATGAATTTATTTTGGAGCTACCAGACCAATATGACACAGTTTTAGATGGAGAACAAAAACTTTCTGGCGGACAAATGCAACGTATCTCGATTGCGCGCTCATTGCTAGAAAATTCTCCAATTTTGGTTTTAGACGAGGCAACTTCTTCTCTTGATAGTTATTCAGAAGATTATATTCAAAAAGCAATATCCAAACTTATAAAAGGCAAAACGGTAATTGCTATTGCCCATAGGCTTTCTACTCTAAAAAATATGGATAGAATAATTGTGATAGAAAATGGCAAAATTATAGAAAATGGTAAGGTAGACGAGTTGATTGCTATGGAAGGCAAGTTTGCAGAATTTTGGAATATTCAAAAATTAAAGGAGTTAAAAGATGCAAAATAGATTTTCTTCTTCTCCATTAAGTTTTGTTTATGACAATGTCAAAAAATACAAATATATAATTTTGTTTCATATATTAGCCTCGCCGATTTTGGTTTTTATGGAGCAATTGGTTATTTGGTTAGTTTCTAGAACAATAGACTTAATTAACTCGGGCAAGTCTGCAGATGAGGTGTGGCAAGAGGTAATGCATTATGTTTTGCCACTAATTTTAATTATTACAATTGAGCGTTTTTCAAATATTTTTATGCGTATTTATGAGTATTATAATCTTGATGGAGATGCTAGTGTTGAGGTCAGAAAAAAACTTTTTTCTAGCATACTAGATCATTCATTTAGTTTTTGGAATGCAAATAGCTATGGTAGTGTTTATAACAAGCTAGATATATTAAAAAAATCTTGCC
>CAYJKS010000078.1:0-5436 GCA_964370705.1 uncultured Azospirillaceae bacterium | reverse complement strand
GAGATAACTTTTGAGGCAAGAGCTGCCGCAAATGTATTAATAAATAAGGAAAAAGCACAATGAGAGTAAGAACAAGATTTGCCCCATCACCAACTGGATATATGCATATTGGTAATTTGCGAACAGCATTATATGAGTATTTGATTGCCAAAGCAAATGACGGAGATTTTATTTTGCGTATTGAAGATACTGATCAAAAAAGATTGGTAGAAGGTTCGGTAGAAATAATTTATAACACCCTAAAAGCTGTTAATATGAATTGGGACGAAGGTCCCGATGTTGGTGGCGATTATGGGCCTTATGTGCAATCTGAGCGTAGAGAAATCTATCAAGAATATGCTCACAAGCTAGTCGATTTGGGCGGTGCGCACTATTGTTTTTGTGGGCAAAAAGAAGATGACGACAAAGAAGAGGTTGAAATTGGAACAAAGTTTGAAGATCCTTGCAAAAAGATTTCTATGAAAGAAGCAAAACTTAGAATTGCTCAAGGAGAGTCATTTGTTATTAGGCAAACAATAAGCAAAGAGGGCACATCTAAATTTTATGATGAGGTTTATGGCGAGATAGAGATTGACTATGACAATTTGGACGAAGGCGTTTTGCTAAAAACAGACGGTTTGCCAACATATAATTTTGCAAATGTTATTGATGATCATATAATGAAGATTACACACGTCGTGCGTGGTAATGAATATATTTCTTCTACTCCCAAATATAATATTATTTATGAGGACTTTGGTTGGACACCACCAATCTATGTTCATGTCCCTCAGGTAATGAAGGACGCCCATCATAAGCTTAGCAAAAGAAACGGAGACGCATCTTTTCAAGATTTGGTTAAAAAAGGATATTTGCCAGAAGCAATTTTGAACTATATTGCCCTTTTGGGTTGGAACCCAGGAACAGAGCAAGAAATATTTTCTATAAAAGAATTAGAACAAATTTTTAAAATAGAAAGACTAAACAAGTCTCCTGCAATTTTTGATATTGTAAAATTAACTTGGATGAATGGTTGTTATATTAGAGCATTGTCTCAAAAAGATTTTCATCAATTAGCTTTGCCTTATTATGAATCTCTTTTAGATAAAAACATAGATCTAGAATCATTGAGCAAAGTTTTGCAGCCACGTGTTGAAGTTTTGACCGATATATATAGTCACATAGATTTTTTTGCTCAGCTTCCAGATTATGATTTGTCTTTGTTTGAAAATAAAAAGATGAAGACAGATGAAGCTATTGCAAAAATATCTTTGGAATATGCTTTGGAATTTTTAGCAAACGTAGATGATTGGAGTAATGAGAATCTTTTTGCTCAACTAAAATCGTTAGCAGAAGAAAAAGAGCTAAAAAATGGTCAAGTTTTGTATCCTTTACGTATTGCTTTAAGTGGCAAAGAAACCACTTCTGGCGGTGCAACAGAAATCGCAAATATTTTAGGCAAAGCTGAGAGCTTGTCACGCATAAAAAAAGCCTTAGAAAGATTGTAAGATGATAGAAGTCGTTGCAGGGTTTGTCTGCAATAAGGGCAAGATTTTGATTGCTCAAAAATCAGATGACAGGCTTTTTGGTGGTTTGTGGGAGTTTGCAGGAGGCAAGGTTCAAGAGGGTGAGACTTTTGAGCAATGTTTGGAGAGAGAGCTCTTAGAAGAGCTAGATGTTGTGACTCAAACTGGCGAGCATATAGTTTCTATTTTGCATAATATTAATGGCACAGATTATAATATCAATTTTTATTTTTCTGGCATAGTTATAGGCACTCCAAAGCCAATAAAAGAGCATAAAGATATAAGGTGGGTTAGTCTAAATGAGCTAAAAAATTATAATTTTTGCTATGCAGACACTCAATTTGTTGAATATGTAGTGCAAAATAATATCACTTTGCTCTAGACTTATTGTTAATAGCGATTATATTAGATATAAATTATAAAAGGGAAATCTATGAATTTGGAATATAATGTATCTAATAAAGAAATAAATTTGATCTTATCTGGTGATTATATAAAATACCAAAACAAGGAGCAAAAAGAGCAACTTTTTTTGGACGCACTAAAAGAGGGAATAAAATCCATAAACATAGATGCTTCTAACCTAGGCAAATGGGATTCGTCTTTGGTCGTTGTTTTGTTCGAGCTCCAAAAAATTGCCGATAAAAAATCTATTTCTTTTAATCTAAACCATATGCCAGATGGACTAAAAAAACTTTTGTCTTTGGCTTTTGCTGTTAAGCTAAAGTCGTCAGGCAGTTCCTTTGGCAACAGCTCAGTTCTTGAGGCTGTTGGAAAATGGGCGGTTAGTGTATGTGAGGGAGTTGTTGATGCAGTTTCTTTTATTGGAGAAGTATCTAAGTCTTTTGCAAGGTTTTTTGTTGGTAAGGCAATAATGCGAAGAATAGATTTTATGTTTGCATTAGGAGATTGCGGACATAAGGCGGTTTTGATTGTTTCTTTGATTAGTTTTATGATTGGGTTAATTTTGGCATTTGTGGGATCTATGCAGCTAAAAACCTTTGGTGCAGAAATATATGTAGCCAGCCTAGTTGCAATTAGCATGACACGCATTATGGGTGCTGTAATGACTGGTGTTATTATGGCGGGCAGAACAGGGGCCTCTTATGCAGCAACAATTGGAACCATGCAAGTAAACGAAGAAATAGACGCTCTAAAGACTATGGGAATTGGAGCAACAGACTTCTTAGTGTTGCCTAGAGTTTTTGCCTTAATAATAACTATGCCGATTCTTACGATGTGGGCAGATTTTGTTGGTATTTTTGGTGGTGGAGTAGTTGGTGTTTTGTTTTTGGATATTCCGATTAACCAATATTGGGAGTTGTCTATAAACGCTATTAGTTTTAATAACTTTTTGGTAGGTATTATCCATGGCTTGGTTTTTGGTATAGTTATTTCTCTTTGTGGATGTTACTATGGTATTAGCTGTGGCAGAAACGCCGAAAGTGTTGGTCTTGCAACTACCAAATCAGTTGTAACATCTATTGTTTGGATGATTGTTATGACAGGAATAATAACAGTTATTTGTCAGGAGTTAGGCGTATGATAAACAATAATCCACAAATAATTGGCAAGAACTTAACTATTGGTTATGGCGAAAATATTTTGCTTAATGATATTAGCTTTAGTATTAATAAGGGAGATGTTTTTGTTGTAATGGGTGGTAGTGGCTGCGGCAAAAGCACGTTACTTAGGGTATTAACTGGATTGTTGCCTCCACTTAAGGGTAACTTTTTTATAGACGGAGTAGATTTTGTATCTTCTAGCCTAGCAGAACAAAATAAGCTAATGCAAAGATGTGGAATTTTGTATCAAAGTGGCGCACTTTTTAGCTCGATGACACTTGGAGAGAATGTGGCACTACCTTTGCAACAATATAGTAGTTATTCTAAATCAGAAATTGATGAGCTTGTTTCACTAAAATTATCGTTGGTTGGGCTTGGCGGATACAAAGAGCTTTATCCATCAGAAATAAGTGGTGGTATGAGAAAACGTGCAGGGCTGGCTAGAGCATTGGCACTTGATCCCGAGATAGTTTATTTTGATGAGCCATCAGCAGGGCTAGATCCAATTAGCTCAAGACGCTTAGATGAGTTAATATTAGACATCAATCAAAGTTTGGGCACAACAATTGTGCTAATAACCCATGAGCTTGGTTCAATTTTTGCGGTTGGCTCAAACTCAATATTTTTGGACAATGAAACTAAGACCATTAAAGGTCGAGGTAATCCGAATGATTTGTTAAAAAATCCCCCCAACCAAAAAGTATATAATTTCTTAACAGGAGGAGCAAAAAAACATGAGTAAAAAACCTAATAATAAAATGATTGGGCTTTTTGTTATCTGTGGCATAGCATTATTTGTGTTAGTTATAAGTATGTTTATTTCTAGTAAATTTACGTCATCAAGAGATGCAAAAGCAGTAATGTATTTTCCAGAGTCTGTAAAGGGACTAATGGTTGGTTCTCCAGTTATGTTCAAAGGTGTTGCTGTTGGTAAGGTTTCTGACATTTCTATAGTTGCTGGTTTGAAAGAAAATCGATACAATATTAGAGTTGTTGCTACTTTTAGCAAAAGAGGTATAGTGGTTAAGGACAAAGAAGAGGGCAGAAGTGTTATGAGGCATCTTGTTGCAGAAGGGTTGCGTGCAAGGCTCAATACACAAAGTATTTTAACCGGTCAGCTTTTGATAGAATTGTCAATTATGCCAGATGCTGAGCCGCCAATATATAGAGGAGAAAGAAAGTCAAGACTTCCAGAGATTCCAACAGTTTTGTCGCCTTTAGGCAAGTTGTCTAATTCTGTTCAAGATATTCATCTAAAAGAAACGTTTGACAAGCTTAATACTCTTTTGGACTCTCTAAACGACAAGGTCGTGCCAGAGATTTTGGTATTGGTAGACTCTTTTTCTGCAATTCCGCCTAAGTTTAAGGACACGCCAGAAACAATGCAGAGCTTTAATCAGGCGATGATAAATATCTCTGCAGCAGCCAAATCAATGAAGAATTTAACCGATTATCTAGAAAGACACCCCGAATCATTATTAGTTGGAAAAGGTAGGAGATATTAAGATGAAGAATTTATCAGTCATAGCTATATTGTTTTTGTTAACTGCTTGTGTGTTTGGTAGCAAGCCCTCAAATTTTTATCAAATTCAAAGCATAAAGCCAGCAAGTGCGGTCGCTTTATCTAACACAAATATTTCTATTGGTATAGATAGAATGCAAATCCCGCCATATATTGACAAGCCCCAAATAGTAACAATTATACCAGATACGTTGGAGCTAAATATTTCTGAGTTCAACCGTTGGGTTGGTCCGCTCTCATCTGGTTTGCCTAGAGTTATAGCAAACGACATGGCTTTTTATTTGCCCAATGCTTTTATTAAGCCAAAGACTTCTATAAATGAGGTTTTTGATTATACGCTTGTTGTAGAAATAAATCGTCTTGATGCAACTTTTGACAAAACTGCAGAGCTTGATGCATGGTGGACAATTTATAAAGGGTCAAAAGCAGTTGTTAGAAAAGAAAGTTTTTTTGAGCTACCTGTTGGTGCAAGCTACGGCGATATTGTAGAAAAACAAAGCATTTTGGTAGAAAAGTTATCAAAAGAGATTTCTCAAAGTTTTGTTAATTTGAAATAAATAGATTTTTTCGTTTAAAAATAAAAATTTTCTGCTAAAATAGAAATATAGTAATTAAGTAGTTTAATAATTTTTCTTATCATTATTTTTTACCTTTTTAAAACTTTTATTGTTTTATATAAATAAATGTTTTATAGTCTGTATTTGTAAAATAAGGAGCAATTAAATGAGCTTAATGCTTAGACCAAATGAATATTTAAAATTAGAAGCACACTTTAGCTATAAGGTTTTTGTGCTTCCTACAATATTGTTATCTATCGGTATCATTATATTTTTGGCTGTTTGGA
>CAYJKS010000077.1:4912-5548 GCA_964370705.1 uncultured Azospirillaceae bacterium | reverse complement strand
TAAATGACATTAATAGCTCAAATTTTGTTGTATATGACATTGATAATGAGATTAAAATTATTGATATTGGGCATGCAACCTATGCAAACCCACTTAACCCTGGAATTTGTGGAATTTGTTTTTCTTTTTCTAACCTATGTGGACAAGATTTCTTAAACCATTTTGGAGTGCTTTATAGTGATTATGAGTGATAAAAAATACTTGCAAACCCTTGCTAAAGAGATGGGCATAATTGATTACAAAAAACTATCTTCAGTAATGGGAAAAAATGAACTTGTAGACTTATTAAAAAAATCTAACCATGATAATTTTTTATATTCTACCAATGAGGTAAAATATAAAATAAACCTGCATATTCATACTCTAGCATCTGACGGCGAAATGAACGTAACTGAGCTCTTAGACATAGCCCTTGAAGAAGTAGATAAATATAACCTTGACTTTATTGTAGTTGCAATTACAGATCATGACACAATTGATGGCACAAAACAAGCACTAGAAATTTTGGCAAAATCGTATGATAAATATAAAAAAGTAAGGGTAGTTTTGGGGTGCGAGTTTAGCGTTGCTTATATTGATAACAATCTATGTATTCCCTTAGATTTTGAGATTTTGGGATATTGCATAAACCCTTTT
>CAYJKS010000077.1:0-4896 GCA_964370705.1 uncultured Azospirillaceae bacterium | reverse complement strand
AATAATCTACTAAATAATTTGCAACAAAAAAGGCTAAAAAATATCCCTAAAATCTTGGATTATTTGAATAATAAATATCAAGGATATAATTTTTGCATAGAAGAGCTTACGCTTAATAGAACAAACATAAAAAAAGGTCTAGGCTGCAATTTGCCATATAGACTAAATAATTATCTAAAACAAAAAATTGCTAATAATGAACTAAACTTTGACATATTTAATACTTGCTTTAGCCTAGATCGCCTTAGTGATAATAATAAGCTTTCTATTCATCAAAAACTAGAAGATGTTTTGGCATACACTCAAAAAAACGACAATATCCTTACCAGCTATGCTCATCCTCCTCGCACAAATTTTTGCAATAGAATAACTAAAGACTTTGAGCATCATTCTCATTATATGAACAAAAATCCTGCTGAAGAATTTTTTGGATACTTTTTGCCGTATCTATATAACAACGGTTTGCAGGCTATGGAGTATTATTATGGCGGATTTAATAAAGAGCTAAAAGAAGCAAGCAAATATATTTTTAAGTATAATTCTAACAATAACCCAACAGAAAATTGGATACATATTTTTTATGACTTTTGCAATAGCAACAACATTATCAAAACTGGTGGATATGACAATCATAATCACACAATTTTATATAATGAAAAAAACGAGCTAATGTCTATTTGGCAAGATAGCAAAGAAGTTATTGCCAAAGGTTATAAAGCCTTAGGAAAAGAATTTGCAATGTCTATGCCCGCCCCTTGTATGCCTGCAGGCTCCAAAGACAAAGATGTTGGTATTGGCTCAGCTTATGGCGACGGAGCAAAAAGAGTTTGGAGCTTTTTTGAAGGCGTGGTCGAAAAAATATTACTAGGACCAGCTGGCAAAACTAACAAAGAATCTGGACATTCTCCATATATGTCAGAAAAAGCACATAATCCGTTTTTTATTCCCTTAGAAAAATTAGTTAGAGACAATCTACTTGACCACAAAATATTGCAAACGATTTATGACATGCCCAAAGAAGACAATATTGACTTTGAACAAGTTGAAAAAGCATTTAATCTTGCTCTAAATAATTTTAGCGATGAGCAAATAGAGGAATTGGCAATAAAATATATTCACGAAGTTGATTATAATTACATTGGCGACATTCAAGTAAAAATTCCTCACAGTATATATATGCAAAACCCTAGTGCCTTTTTAGAAGGATTTTCGTTGGGAGTGCCTGCAGATATACTCAACCCAAAACCTAGAGATTGGGGATTTGCCGTGCTTAATCCTGCTAAAATGTTTAATAAAAATGGCTCACTAGGCGATGCTGGCAAAATTTTGTATGATATATTTTATCAATCAATTTCTGCTAATAAAGGTGGCATGAGAATTGATCATTTTATTGGTATGGTAAACCCTTTTGTTGTATCTCATAATCCAAATGTTGAAAGTGGCAGACTATATTCTAGCCCAGACCACCCTATTTTTAAGGAGTTTGCTAAGCATAGTGTTGATGAATTTGCCAATATCACAACTGATATTATCCTCAAAGCTGCCAAAGAAAAAAATGTTGATAAAGACTGTCTATATATTGAAGATATTGGCGCAAGACCAATTGAACTAGACTTGGTAATAGATAAGTGTAAATTAGGTAGATTGCTTATCTCGCAATTTGTAGAAATTGACGATGACAACCACATATATCGCCTCAAAAATGCTAATGAAACCGATGTTGCAAGCGTTGACACACATGACACAATGTCTATTCACGATTTTTATAAAAACATAGATGAGCATAACCGCTATATGCACGCTCTTAAATTGTCTCAAGACTTAAGGTTTTGTTATAATGACAATCTAAAAAGCACAAGCCAACTCATTAGAATGAAATGGGGCGAGCTTTTGACCTGCCCTGCCCAAAGAGTTCAAGGGTTTTTTACTAGTATTTTAGGACAAGAAGGCAGATATAATCAACCTGGAAACCCTATAAAATGGAAGCTTAGATGCAACAAAAATTTTGAGGACTTATATTTTTGCAACCTACTTAATGGCACAGCGTATAATCCTTATGATGCAATATGCTTGGCAATATATGCAAGAGGAGATGAGTTTTTTGAGCAACATAAAGAGCTCATAAATACTTTGAGAGAATTTGAAGATTTGTTGCTTAAAAAAGCCAAAGAAATATATTATTAACTCTATAAAAAAAATGACCTCAATTGAGGTCATTTTTTTAGGGTGTTTATTTTTTGATATAAGGTTTTATTGCCTTATTAAACTCTAGTTCATTTCTAGTTGACCAACCCATAATGTGCTTATCACCAATTGCAAATAGTGGAGTTCCTATTCTATTTCCTAGGTTATATTTTCTGCTAGCCTTCATCAATAGGTTATATCCTTGTCTGCTCATAACATCTACTTTTATATATTCCAAATCTGGATATTGTGTTTTTATATATTTTTCTGCTGTGTGGCAATGTCCACATTTTTCTGAGGAGAAAAAGTAGATTTTGTTATCTTGCAATTTGTTCAAGTCTGTTTCTGTAGAATTGCTATCACAAGCAGTTAACAATACAAAAGCAGCAACAACACTAGCTAATATTTTTTTCATTTTATTTATCCTTATTCAATACAACAATCGACTGCTTTTTTAACAAAAGCCTTCATTTTTGACAAAGCTCCAGATTTTTCTTCTTCCACTTTGTCGACACTGGTTTGCTCTGGCATTGCTTTTTCTATTTTTGCAGAAAGCTCTTTTATGTCTTTTTGGTTATCTTCAATCCATTTAACCTCATCAATATTTATCATATTCATATTCAAGCCCCAAAATAGGCAATATAAGTCATACGCTTGATTAAACAACTTATATGCTTCTTTTTTATTTTTGAGGCTTTGTTGCTTAGTTCCAACTTCTAACAAACGCATAGATGCAGCCAATAGATGCTTAGATATGCACCAAACTTCTCCTTCATAACTAGGAATAATTTGTTGCATAAGATTTTTTCTCATCTCTCTAATATCTTCGATAAGATCATAAAAAGAATTTTTGCCTGTTTTTGCACCAGAAAAAATCAAGTGCTCTTCTATAGAAATCAAGTTCATAATAGCAATAGTCAAGTCTTGATCAGAAGACAAATCTTTAGGATTGAGCTTTTTAGCATTGTCTACTTTTTCAACAAATTCTTTTACGCTAGGAATTTTTTTCATCATTAGGCTCCAAATTTTTATATTTTTTAACTTTGCTTAGTTTAGATAAATTAAAAAACCTTGTCAAAGTTTATTTAGCAATTAAAAAAAATCGTTTATAGTTCTGCAATAACACTCATAGAAACAATTTCATCTGGGTTAGAAACGCTACCACTAGCACCACCGCCTTTTTTAATTGCATCGACCAACTCCATACCTTGCGTAACTTCACCCCAAACAGTATATTGACCGTCTAGCCAAGAACAATCTGCAAAACAAATAAAGAATTGGCTGTCGGCAGAATCAACGCTTGCAGCTCTTGCCATAGAAACCGTTCCTCTTTTGTGTGGAGTTGTATTAAACTCTGCTTTTAGTTTTTGACCACTTCCGCCTGTTCCTGTTCCATAAGGACAACCAGTTTGAGCCATAAAACCGTCAATAACACGATGAAACTTTAAGCCATTATAATATCCTTGTTTAACCAACTCTTTTATTCTAGCAACATGATTAGGAGCTTTGTCTTGATACATCTCAATAACAACATCGCCAGATTTTAGACGCAAGAGCAATGCGTTTTGAGCATCTTTTACACTATATTTTGCTTTTTCTTTTTTTGCTCTAGTTTCGCTTTGTTCTAGCTTTTTTGTATCCGCTATTTCTAGTTCTTTTGTATTTGGTTTAGCTAATTTTTCTGCTTCTTTATTTTCTATTTTTTTAGTATTATCCATTTTTAACTCCTGTTTTTTTGTATTATTTTCTATATAGTTATCTATTTATAAAATAGCAATATCATTTTGAGAGAAAATATATTCCATTCTTTTTTGATAGTCTAGCCCCAATGGGTAGGTGCTATCAATTTTTTCTATTATATTTTTTAGCCCTAAATTATTTGCAATTTGAATCGCAAGCCCTGGACGAGCATTAAGCTCTAGCATCATTGGTCCTCTGACCTTGTCTAAGACTATATCTGCTCCCAAATACCCCAAACCTGTCATCTCATAGCTCTTTACAGCGATTTCTATATGCTTTTGCCAATAAGGAACTTTGAGCTCCATTAGATTTGCTTTTGTGTCTGGGTGATATAATATATGCTTATTCTTGGCAACTGCAGATATTGCTTTGCCAGTTTTTATGTCTATGCCAACGCCAACTGCTCCTTGATGCAAGTTTGCTCTGCCACCAGATTCTTTGGTTGCAAGCCTCATCATTGCCAAAGCTGGGTAACCTTTATAAACAATCACTCTAACATCAGGAATCCCTTGATAACTAAAATCCTTAAATCTATCGTCAAAATTAACCATCTCTTCAAACAAAGCAACATCATATTGCCCACCTAGACTATATAATCCGCTCAAAGTGTTTGAAATATGTTGATAAACTTCGCTATAATCAAGAGCCTTGCCAGAAGCAGTAATAAAAAAATTTTTATCATACTGAACAATAACCAAAACACCTCTACCGCCGCTACCATGTGCAGGCTTGATTACAAATTGCTTGTAGTCTTTAACTACTTCCAAAAAACTATTAACCTTACTTTGAGTAGAGATAACTCCTATTAGATTAGGGGTATTTATTCCAACTTTATTGGCTAACTTTTTTGTTGCAACCTTGTCATCTACAAGCGGATATAAATGACGTTGATTGTTCTTGGCAATAACATCATAGTTGCGACTATTCATACCCAAAACGCCTGTTTTTTTTAGTTCTTTTGGAGAAGCGATA
>CAYJKS010000076.1:0-5619 GCA_964370705.1 uncultured Azospirillaceae bacterium | reverse complement strand
TTTTGTTTTAGCCTTTTCCATATCTTCTATCCCTATTATTAAAATCTGTTATAATTTTTTCTAGCTCTTTTTTATCAAAATCTGGCCATAAGACATCACTAAAATAAAACTCAGAGTATGCTAGTTGCCATAGCAAATAATTGCTAATACGTTTTTCTCCACTTGTTCTAACTACCATATCTGGATCAGGAGCACCTTTAGTATATAATAAGTTAGAAAACAATTGCTCGTCTATATCATCAATACCAATCTCACCTGCTTTTGCTAGTTTTGCAACCTGTTTGGTAGCATTAAGTATCTCTTGTCTAGAACCATAGCTTATCGCCAAGTATAAAAACAATTCATCATTATTTGCTGTTTGTTTTTCTATTTTATTCATAGACTCAACAATGTCTGCATCTAGCATAGATTTCTCGCCCAAAAAAATAATTTTGACCTTATTTTTTTGAATTTCTTTTAGGTCGTCTTTTAGGTATTTGCGCAACAAGTCCATCAAAGAAAAAACTTCTTGCTCCGACCTGTTCCAGTTCTCGGTAGAAAACGCATATAAAGTCAAATACCTAATACCAAGTTCTTTGGCGTCTTTGCAAACTTGCACTAATGTTTCTGCCCCTTTGGCATGACCTGTAGCAATGGGCAAATGCTTTTGCTTTGCCCATCTGCGATTGCCGTCCATTATAATTGCCAAATGGTTAAGTTTTTTGTCAGTCAATTGTCTGGCTCCAACTACACTTGCAAAATGTCTTTTTCTTTTTGGGCTAAAGCCTCATCTATTTTTTTAACATATTCATCTGTAACTTTTTGAACTTCTGTTTCTAGCTTTTTTTCTTCATCTTCAGAGATTTCATTATCTTTTTTGAGTTTTTTGACCATATCTAAAGAATCTCTTCTAATGTTTCTAATTGCAACTTTGCTTTGTTCTGCATACTTACTTGCAATTTTTACCAATTCTTTTCTTCTTTCTTCACTAAGAGGAGGAATCGGAATTCTAATCAATTGTCCGTCAGAAACAGGGTTTAGCCCCAAATCAGACTCCATAATTGCTTTTTCTACCGCTTTTGCCAAGCCCCTATCCCAAACACTAACAGACAAACATCTGGCATCTGGCACACTAACTGTCGCAACTTGAGAAATTGGAGTCATGCTACCATAAGCGTCTACCATCATACCATCTAATAAACTAACATGGGCACGCCCTGCTCTAAGTCCGCCAAACTCAATTACCAAAGAGTCTAGGCTTTTTTGCATTCTAGCACTTGTGTTATCTTTTATTTCTTTATAATCAGTCATATTAACCTCTTTATTTATATTATTTAATTATCGTAAAATCGCCTTTGCCAGAAACAGCGTCTAGCAAAGCATTTTCTGTTGATTGAGAAAAAACAACTATTGGCACATTATTGTCTTTTGCCAAAGATACTGCAGTCAAGTCCATAACCTTTAGTCCTTGAGTTATCACCTTATCATAGCTTATTTCTTGATATTTTGTAGCATTTGCATTCTTTTTGGGGTCATCATCATAAACGCCGTCAACTTGTGTTGCTTTTAGCAAAACATCACAACCCATTTCAGAAGCTCTTAAAGCTGCACCTGTATCTGTTGTAAAATATGGATTACCAGTTCCGCCTGCAAAAATAATTATTCTTTTTTTGCTTAAGTGGCTAAGAGCCTTTCTATATATATAATCCTCACAAACATCTGGAATATTGAGCCCAGACATTACCCTAACTTCAACCCCCAATTTTTCTATTGTGTTTTGTAGGTATAAGGCATTCATTACGGTTGCAAGCATTCCAACTTGGTCAGCAACGGAACGGTTAATACCCTTTGATGCCTCTTTAGCTCCCCTAAAGATATTACCACCACCAACGACAATGCAAACTTCTACTCCTAAGTCATAAACTGCTTTGACCTGCTTTGCCAAAGACAAAATAACATCACTGTCCATTCCAAAAGCTTTATCTCCCATTAGCCCTTCGCCTGAGAGTTTTAGCAAAATACGTTTGTATTTATGTTCCATTTTATGCCTTCTATCTATTTTTGTTATGCTTATATTAAACAATAAAATTAGTTTGTCATCTATATTTTGTTGTTTTATCCAAGAATTTTTTAATAAGTGCAAAATAATATTTGAATTAGTTTTATTTTGTTATATTTTTAACTAAAATAATTTTCAAGGAAACTATCATGACAGAAATGCTTTTAATTTGTATATTAGGTGGATATTTATTAGGTTCTATACCTTTTGGATTGGTTCTAACCAGACTTGCTGGAATTCAAGATATTAGGAATATTGGCTCTAAAAGTATTGGTGCTACTAATGTGCTTAGAACTGGTCGCAAAGATTTGGCTTTGCTCACAGTTTTGCTAGATGCTTCAAAAGCTGGGTTTGCAGCATGGCTTGCCTCAAGCCTAACCCCAAATGCAGATATGTTTTTTTGTGGAGTTTTAACCAAGTTTAACTTAGTAGCTAGCCTAACAGCTGGAACGTCAGCAATCATTGGACATAGTTTTCCTGTTTGGCTCAAGTTTAAGGGAGGCAAAGGAGTAGCATCTACTTTTGGATTTGTGCTTGTTACTGCTCCATTTGTTGCTTTTTTGGAACTTGCTACTTGGCTTGCTTTTGCAATTTTATTTAAGTATTCTTCTTTATCTGCCATAGTTGCAGCCTTTTTAACCCCTTTATATGCTTATTTTTATGCAGGAGAGGTAGAAACAATTTTTTATGCTGGAGTTGCAATATTTGTTATTGCCAGACATCATGCTAATATTGCTCGCTTGATAAAAGGCGAAGAATCTAAAATCAAGCTAAAAAAGAACAAAAATAAAGAGCAATAAAACAAAAATGGTTAAAGACGAAGAAATACTATCTTGGATACAACTAATAAAAACAGACAAAATTGGCCCAATATCTTTTTATAAACTATTAGATGAGCATAAAGATATTGATGTTGCTTTAGAGGTTTTGTCAGCCAAAAAAGAAGTATTTTCTCGAAGCAATGCTCAAAAAGAATTAGACAAAGCAAAAAACCAAAATATTAAAATTATTATCAAAAAAGACCCTTGCTACCCAAAGTCTTTGCTGAGTTTGCCTGACGCTCCCCCAATTTTGTATGCAAAAGGTAATGCAAGCTTGCTTAACCATTATCCAAGCATTGCAATTGTCGGAAGCAGAAATGCTAGTATTTTGGGCAGAAAAACTGCTGCAAAAATAGCATTTGACTTAACCAATAACAATGTCATAGTGATTTCGGGCATGGCAAGAGGGATAGACTCTGCAGCCCACAAAGGTGCAATGTTTGCAAAAGATGGACTTGCCCCTACAATAGGTGTGCTTGGAACTGGCGTAAACAACATATATCCTAAAGAAAACGAGTATTTATATCATAAAATTGCTGAACAAGGACTTTTAATATCTGAGTTTTTGTTAGACAGTATTCCGCAAATTAGCAATTTTCCTAGAAGAAACCGCATTATCTCTGGCTTAAGCGTTGGCATACTTGTTGCAGAAGCTACAAAAAACTCTGGTTCTCTTATTACTGCTCAAAAAGCAAAAGAACAAAATAAAATTGTATTTGCTATTCCAGGCTCGCCAACAGAATCTCGAGCAAGCGGGGTTAATTGGCTCCTAAAAGAAGGTGGAATTTTAGTAGAAAATGCTCAAGATGTTATAAATGTAATAAAAAGGCAAAATCAACACAAAGAAAATGCCCTACCAACAATCAAGAATAAAGAATTATTAATAAAGAGTCTTGACAATTGCAAAAAAAATATGAATATTCGCAAAAGAGAAAGTAAGAACTTGTCTATTTTGGAGCATCTAAATTCATCGGGAACAGATATAGATGACCTAATTAGAGCTTTGGGATCAGATAGTGCAACTATTGCAATGCAAATACTCGACCTAGAAATGGACAATAAAATTATTAGGCTAGCAGGCAACAAAATTGCCATAAATAATAAAAAATGAAAGAAAAAGCATGAAGTTAGTAATCGTAGAATCTCCAGCTAAAGCAAAAACTATTAACAAATACTTGGGCAAAGACTACAATGTTCTTGCCAGTTTTGGTCATATTAGAGACTTACCTAGCAAAGATGGTTCTGTTTTGCCAGAAAATGATTTTGAGATGACTTGGGAAGTTAGCCCAGCTGGCAAAAAAAGATTAAAAGATATTGTATCAGCTGTTAAAGACGCAGATACACTTATTCTTGCATCCGATCCTGATAGAGAAGGAGAAGCGATTTCTTGGCATATTTTAGAAGAGCTAAAAGCAAAAAACAAAATAAAAGATAAAAAAATTGAAAGAGTAGTTTTTCATGAAATTACAAAATCTGCCGTCGCTGAAGCAATTAGCAACCCTAGAGATATAAACGACAATCTAGTTTCTGCTTATATGGCAAGACGCGCATTAGATTATTTGGTAGGGTTTAATCTATCTCCAGTATTGTGGCGCAAGCTTCCAGGGTCAAAGTCAGCAGGACGTGTGCAATCTGTGGCTTTGAGACTTATTTGCGAAAGAGAAAATGATATTGAGAAGTTTAGACCAGAAGAATATTGGAGCATTGAAGCAGAACTATTCACAGCAAAAAATGCTTTAATAAAGTCAAGACTTATTACCTTAGACGGCAAAAAACTAGAAAAATTTGATATAAATACGCAAGAAAAAGCTCTAGATGCAAAAGCAAAAATTGAGGCACAAGAGTTTTATGTTGCTAATGTTGAACGCAAAAAAACTAATCGTTATGCAGCACCACCTTTTACGACTTCTACTTTGCAACAAGAATCTGCTCGCAAACTAAGGTTCTCTGCAAAAAAGACTATGCAAGTTGCTCAAAAACTGTATGAAGAAGGTTTGATTACATATATGAGAACAGATGCGGTTAATCTTTCTAAAGAAGCTATTGCAAATTGTCGTGATGTGATATCTAAGTATTTTGGTGAAGAATATTTGCCCAAAACACCAAAAGAATACAAAAACAAATCAAAAAATGCTCAAGAAGCACACGAGGCAATAAGACCATCTGATGTGTTTAATACTCCCAAAAAATTAGAAGCAAAATTGGATGCAGATGAGCATAAACTATATGAACTTATTTGGAAAAGAACTGTTGCTTGCCAAATGAATCCTGCAATTTTGGACAAGGTTTCTATTGATTCTAATTCTCAAGATAACCAAATTACTTTGCGTGCAAATGGTCAAGTTATTGCTTTTGACGGATTTTTGAAACTTTATCAAGAAAGCCTAGACGATGAAGAAGAAAATGACGAAAATAAAATCTTGCCAAATGTAGAAGTTGGAGAAAAAGAAACAAAAGGCGAGATTTTTACTAGCCAACATTTTACAGCACCTCCTCCAAGGTTTACGGAAGCTAGCTTGGTTAAAAAGCTAGAAGAACTAGGTATTGGGCGTCCGTCGACATATGCTTCTATTATTGCTGTGTTGCAAGATAGAAAATATGTAAAAGTAGAAAAACTTCGTTTTATTCCAGAAGAAAGAGGACGTATTGTTACAGCGTTTTTAGAGAATTTTTTCAAAAAATATGTCGAGTATGATTTTACGGCTCAACTAGAAGAACATCTAGATAATGTTTCTGCTGGAGAAATGGAGTGGAAAAAAC
>CAYJKS010000075.1:0-5761 GCA_964370705.1 uncultured Azospirillaceae bacterium | reverse complement strand
GACAAAAAACTTATTGGCAATGGTGAGATTTGTATTAATGATAATAATATAGATGTTAAAATAACAAAGAAACTTTAAATAGAGAAATTTATGCTAAAAAAAATAAAATCTAAAATAAAAAAAATTACAAATCACCCAAGATTTATATCTTTTTTGGGCATAATCTTATATCATTATTCAATTTTTATTGGCAAAACAACTAGGTGGAAAACTGTTGAACTAAATGAGCTTAATGAAGTTTGGCAAAAAGAAAAAGCTATTATTTCTATTACTTGGCATGGAAGAGCGCTTATGTTGCCTTATTTTTGGAACAAAAAATTGCCAATAAACGCCCTTGTGTCTATGCACAATGATGGAAAGATTATATCTACTCTGCTAAAAAAATACGGCTTTGGAGTTATTGAAGGCTCTACTACTAGCGGCGGAAAAGAAGCTGCCATAAAAATCAAAACATCTCTTGAAAAAAATGAGGCAATTTGCATTATTCCTGATGGTCCAATTGGACCTAGAATGAAGATGAACGATAGTCCATTATATTTTGCAAAAAAAACTGGCAAGCCAATTATTGCTACCACCTACAGTATTTCTAATTCTTTTATTGCCAAAAGTTGGGACGCGATGATGTTTCCGCTACCCTTTCAAAAAGGTATAGTATATGCTACAAAACCATATTATATACCAAAAGATGCAAGCAAAGAAGATCTAGAAAAATATAAACTAGAAATCGAAGAAGAAATGAATGCTATTACCCATAGAGCAGACAAACGTATGGGAATTGCATTTATAGAATCTGGAGTAAGAAAAAAAAATAAACGTTATAATAAAGAAGGTTCATAATCATGTTTATAAAAATTTATAACACCCTAATTAGACTATTTTATCCACTTGTTATTAGCAGATATATTAAAAAACGCAAAAAAAGAGGAAAAGAAGATACAAAACGCTTTAATGAGCGTATGGGTAAACCTAAGCTAAAAAGACCAGAAGGAAAATTATTTTGGTTTCATGGAGCATCTGTGGGCGAATCTATATCTATGCTGCCTCTTATAAATAAAATGCTAGAAACATATCCAAATGCCCATGTTATGGTAACAACTGGAACAACTACTAGCGCTGAGATAATGGGTAAAAGATTGCCAGAGAGAGCTTTTCATCAATATTTGCCAATTGACAATCCAGTTTTTGCAACCAGATTTCTTCGCCATTGGCAACCAACTGCAGTTCTTTGGTTTGAATCTGACTTTTGGCCAGCGATGATTTCTGGCATCAAACGCAAAAAAATCCCATTAATCTTAGTTAATGGTCGTATCTCTAACAAATCTTTTAAGAGATGGAAGCAGTTTGACTATATTATCAAAGAAATTCTAGATTGCTTTACTTTTTGCTTAGGACAAACTGAAGAAGACGCATATAGACTAAAAGTTCTTGGCGCAAAAGATTCTATGTGCTTTGGCAACCTAAAATATGCCGGTGCTCCTTTGCCTATTGACAAGGACAAAAAAGAAGTAATTGTTAAAGAAACTGACAATAGAACCTTGTGGCTTGCCAGCTCTACTCACGAAGATGAAGAAATGAAAATTGCTCGTTTTCATAATGACATAAAAAAAGAGTTCCCTGACTTGTTGCTAATTTGTGCCCCAAGACACCCTCAAAGAGGTGCTGACTTGCAAGAAAGAATGAAAAAAGAATACGGACTAAACGTTAGCCTACGCTCAAAAGGCGAAGCTATTAGCAAACAAACAGATGTATATATTGCAGACACTATTGGTGAGTTGGGTCTATGGTATGACATTTGCCCTATTGTGTTTATTGGTGGCTCTCTTATTCCTCATGGCGGACAAAACTTTATTGAACCGTCAAGACAAAAAGATGCCGTTATTGTTGGCCCACATATGCACAACTTTACTGATGCTGTTAATAGAGCTAAAAAAGCAGATGCTGTTATTCAAGTAAACGATGTTTTAGAGCTTAATGATGCCGTAAAGCAACTTCTAAGAAACAAAGAATTGCTTGAAGCCAAAAGAAGCTTAGCATTCAATTGGGCAGAATCTGAGTCTAAGGTATTAGATGGCATTATTAGCAAAATCAAAGGATATTTGCCAAATGAAGACGCCTAGCCACTGGAAGGACAAAAACCTATTATCAAATATTTTGGTTCCATTGGGCAAAATTTATGAATATGCCACAGCTTGCAGAATTAAAAAAAATTATCCGCAAGCCGTAAACAAACCAGTTATTTGTATAGGCAACCTTACTGCTGGCGGAACAGGAAAAACCCCTGTTTGTGTATCTGTTGCAAAACTATTGCAACAAAAAGGTCATAAACCTGCCTTTGTTTCTAGAGGATATGGCGGAAGACTAAAGGATATTATTGTTGATACCAATGCTCACTTTGCCAAGGATGTTGGTGATGAGCCGCTAATCCTTGCTAAGCAAGCAATGGTATCAATTAATCCAAATAGATATTTGGCTGCAAAAAAAGCCATAAAAAATGGTGCAGACTGGATTATTATGGACGATGGGTTTCAAAACCCTAGCCTAAAAAAAGATATTTCTTTACTTGTTTTTGATGGAGCTTTTGGAATTGGAAATGCAAGAGTAATCCCCGCAGGCCCGCTAAGAGAGAATTTTGAGGCTGGACTAAAAAGAGCTAATGGAATAATCATTATCGGAGAAGATGAGCATAATATTGCTCAAAAAGCAAACAATCTGCCTATTTTTAGGGCAGAAATAAAAGCCATAAAGCCACAAACAAATAACAATAAGATTATTGCTTTTGCAGGCATTGGCAGACCACAAAAATTTTATAACTCATTAAAAGAACTTGGATTTGAGATAGTAAAAACCATTGACTTTGCGGATCATCACTTTTATTCACTGCAAGAGTTAGAAGAGATTATAAAAACAGCAAAATCACAAAATGCAGATATTTTTACAACATCAAAAGATTTTGTAAAAATCCCTCAACAAATGCAAAAATTCTTTAAAGTATTAGAGATTGAAATTAACTGGGCAAACCAAAAAGATCTGGTTGATTTTTTGACTCAGAAATAAGCGATATTTAGCCGCCAAAGTATGGAGATGGCTCCAAATACTCTATTGGTTTATCTACTACAGGAGCAATATATTTATTATGTCTTCCTGCTTTGTATTGTTTTTTGGGCTGGACAACATATCTATAAATAACAGGCTCTTCTTTGTTATAATGATAACATTTTAGCGTAATTGCATCTTCTGTGTTTTCTATTAATTGGCAGTCGCTATAGTCAACTTTTGCTCCCTTGCCCACAACTCTTTTGTTAGGAGTTAGGTGAGTTTGCTGAGCGTTGTCAGAATAAGGAAGCAATGTTTTTTCAAAAACAGGATTTTTGAACTCTTCTGTATGCCCGCATGAGCATAAAAGCAAAATAACTGCAGTTGTTGTCAAAAGTTTATTCATTACAAAAGCTCCTTAAATGTTTCTTTTTATAATCTAAAACAGTTTTTGCAATTTAACAACTAAAATTTTATATTTTTATATAAATTAACCCCCATATTTTGTATGGGGGTTAATTCTTTTGGCTTAGAACTATTCTTCTATAGTTTCTGGCTCATTTACCTCGTCAGACAAATTATCTTCTGTATCTGCAACACTTTCGCCCAAAACTTCTGTTCCAGTCTCGTCTTGCAATTCTTCTTCATCTTCAACGTCTGCATCTAGCCATGTAACGGACATAACATTTTCTGCCTCAGCTGTTCTAAACAAGATAACGCCTTGTGTTTTTCTTCCAGCGATACGAATATCTTTTACAGGCATACGGATTAGCTTGCCACCATCTGTTACCATCATAATTTGGTTATCTGCCTCAACTGGGAACGAGCTCACAATCTCTTTGTTACGAGCAGACATCTCCATATTGGCAATACCGCTACCGCCACGACCAGTTACTCTATATTCATAAGAAGAAGAACGTTTGCCATAGCCTGTTGAGGTTACAGACAAAATAAATTGCTCGCTATCTGCCATTTCTTTATATTGTTCTGGAGTTAGCTTTTCTAGCATATCTAGTGGACTAGGAGCTACGCCAGTTTCTGTCTCAATACGTTTTACGGCACTACTAATTCTAGAATATTCATCTCTTAGCTCAGCAGACACTTTACCCGCGTTCAAAATAGACATAGAGATAACCTCATCACCTGAACTTAGTTTAATGCCTCTAACACCAACAGAGTTACGTCCAACAAAAACCCTAACAGCATCAACTGGGAACCTAATACATTTTCCAGACTTACTTGCTAGCAAAATGTCTTCATTCTCGTCACAAGTTCTAACATTGATTAGCTTGTCGCCCTCTTCTAGCTTCATTGCAATCTTACCATTAGCTTGAACGTTGACAAAGTCCATTAGGCTATTACGACGAACCATACCGCTAGCAGTTGCAAACATAATAAACAAGTTTTGGCAATCTGCTTCGTTTTCTGGTAGCTTCATTACTGCAGTAATTGTCTCGCCAGCATCTAAAGGAAGCAAGTTTACAAAAGGTTTGCCTTTTGATGTTGGAGATCCTAGAGGAAGCTTATAAACCTTCATCTTATAAACAATACCCTTAGATGAGAAGAAGAGCACTGGAGTGTGAGTGCTTGCAACAAACAGGCGTGACACAAAATCTTCTTCTTTTGTAGACATTCCAGATTTGCCTTTGCCTCCACGTTTTTGAGCCTTATAGGCATTTAGTGGAACACGCTTAATATAGCCAGCATCACTAACGGTAACAACCATTTCTTCGCGTTGAATTAAAGATTCTATGTCTTGGTCAAAATCAATATCTTCTATTTTTGAACGACGAGGAGTTGCATATTCGTCTTTGATTGCAACTAACTCATCACGCATAATTGAGTATAGTTTTTCACGACTGCTTAAAACAAATAGACATTCTTTTATCTCTTCGCCAAGAGCAACCAATTCTTGGTGAATCTTTTCTCTTTCTAGTCCTGTTAACCTGTGTAGTCTCAAGTCCAAAATTGCTTTTGCTTGAGCTTCTGACAAATTATAAACCCCATTTTCTACCTTACGGTCTGGCTCATCAATTAGTTTTATTAAAGCATCTACTTGTCCTGCTGGCCATGCTTTTGCAAGCAAGCCTTCTTTTGCTTCTTGTGGGTTGGCAGCTTTTTTGATTAGCTCAATAATCTCGTCCAAACTCTCAACTGCTATTGCCAAACCAACCAATGTATGAGCACGATTACGAGCTTTATTTAGCTCAAAAATAGTTCTACGACGAATAACTTCTTCTCTAAACTCAATAAAGGCAGATATAATATCTTTTAGGTTTAGCATCATCGGACGACCGCCGTTAATAGCTAACATATTCATACCAAAGCTAGTTTGAAGTGAAGTATATTTATATAATTGGTTTAAGACAACATCTGCTTGAAAGTCACGTTTAATCTCAATAACAACACGCACACCTTGTCTGTCTGATTCATCTCTAATGTCAGAAATGCCTTCAACTCTTTTTTCTTTTACCAATTCTGCAATTTTTTGCACCAATGCAGACTTATTTACTTGATAAGGAATCTCATGAACAATAATGGCTTCTCTATCTTTTCTAATCTCTTCAATAGTGCATTTTGCTCTCATAACCACAGATCCACGACCTGTAAAATATGCAGATTTTGCACCACTATAGCCCAAAATCAATCCACCTGTTGGAAAATCTGGAGCAGGAACATGACCAATAAGTTCATCAATTGTAATATTTGGATTGTCTATATAAGCACA
>CAYJKS010000074.1:5409-5767 GCA_964370705.1 uncultured Azospirillaceae bacterium | reverse complement strand
CTAATCAATGTTATTAGTGACCATGAGCAATACCCAAACTTGTCTGAGTTTATGGAACATGTTAGCCTAGTTATGGATAATGACAACAATATAAACTCTAACAAAGTAACTCTTATTACTTTGCACTCTGCAAAAGGGCTAGAATTTGATTGCGTATTTCTTCCTGGTTGGGAAGAAGGTCTTTTTCCACACCAAAGAGCATTAGATGAGGCAGGCAATAACGGACTAGAAGAAGAAAGGCGTTTGGCATATGTGGCAATGACAAGAGCAAAAAAGAAACTATATATTCTAACTGCTCTAAACCGCAAAATATATGGTCAATGGAACAATAATATTCCCTCTAGGTTTATAAACGAGC
>CAYJKS010000074.1:0-5399 GCA_964370705.1 uncultured Azospirillaceae bacterium | reverse complement strand
AATATAGAGATTTTTAACCATGCATCAAGCTGTTATAGCGGAAGCGGCTATAATAACAGATACCAAAACAATTACTGGCAACAAAAAAAACCTAATGAACAGGCAATCTTTGACGGTGGAGATAGGTTTTCTTATACACAAGATGATTTTGGCTGGAGTAACAACTATTATCAAGCCAAGACAAAAATAAAAGATGAAAAATCTTTAACCCCTACTGGAAGCCGTGTTTTTCATGAAACTTTTGGTTATGGAAAAGTAATTAAAATAGACGGCAATAAATTAGAAATTATGTTTGACAACTATGGACATAAAAAGCTATTAAAAGATTATGTGAAAAAAGCATAAAAATAAAATAAAAGGAAAAATCATGAATTTAGATAAATTAGCAATTGTTTTGGGCAAAATAAAAGACTTAAAAAGACAGGGATGGTGCAACTTGGAAGTTAGCAATCCAGAATCTGTTGCTTGTCACTCTTATGGCGTTGCCCTTTTGGCTTATTTATTATGCCCCAAAGAATTAAACAAACAAAAATGTATTGAATATGCAATTGTTCATGATTTGGCAGAAATAATTGTTGGAGATATTACTCCTGATCAAAATATTTCTTTAGAAGACAAGCACAAAAAAGAAGTAGCAGCAATGACCCAAATCTCTGGTGAGCTAAATTGCCCTAACCTACTCAAAGATTTTGAAGAATATGAGGCTCAAGAAACTCCAGAAGCAAAATTTGTAAAAGAACTTGATAGAATAGATGCAATCTTGCAAGCAAAATACTATGATGATGATAAAAGAACAGATTTTTATCAAAGAAATTCTGTTGGCTATAAGAGCTTACATGATGAGTTTTTGACTAGAAGCAAAAGCAATGTGTTTGAACTTTTAGAAAAAATAAAGTCCAACTAAACCTTATATATTTATGGTTGGAGCATTGATAAAAAAGCTCTAACCATAAATTAAATAAAATTATATTTTTTTTGAAAAAAGTTATTGACAAGACAAATAGTATATATTATTAAATACAAAGAAATTTATGGCGGAGTAGCTCAGGTGGTTAGAGCAGCGGAATCATAATCCGCGTGTCGGGGGTTCAAGTCCCTCTTCCGCTACCAATAAAATTCAAAGAGGAAGCCTAGCTTCCTCTTTTTTTTTACAAAAGTTGATTTCTTGTTTTTTTTACTATATATCATGTATAAAAGGAGATTATCATGGTTAAAGCAGTTGTGTTTGGTAGCAGTGGCATGGTTGGTGGCGAAGCCATCAAATATTTGCTTAAAAATAAACAAATTAGCGAGGTTACATCAATCTCTCGCAAACCGCTTAATATTAAAAATTCAAAGCTTAAAGAAATTATTCATAATGATTTTATGGATTTATCATCATTAAAATCTGAGCTGTCCAAGCAAAATATTTGTATTTATTGCATAGGCGTTTATACGGGCGCTGTTTCTGAAGATATTTTTAAGATAATCTCGGTTGATTATATTAAAGTTTTGGCAGATACATTAAAAGAGGTTAATCCAAATATTGCCATCTCTTATTTAAGTGGTGCAGGTGCTGATAGAAGCGCCAAAACAAAAATAATTTTTGCAAAATATAAAGGTATGGCAGAAAGCATTTTGCTTGAAAGTGGTTTTGGGCAAGTTATGATTGCAAGACCAAATTATATTCACCCCCAAAGCCCTAGAGTTGCCCCCAATATGATGTATAAGGTATTAAACTTTATCTATGGATTATCAAATAAAAAGTATGGAATAAGCTTTATAAATTCTGATTTATTGGCTCAAATAATGGTGGACGCTTTATTAGAAAAAAGCAAGCTCACAACATTTGAGCATAAAGATTTAATAAATTTTATAAAAAACAAGGAGAAATAATATGGATAAATTACTTATGGCAACTGTTATCACTATTATGTCTTCATTTTTTATTGTGCCTGTGGTTGCAGGATATATGATAAAAGCCTCTTTTTGGGGGAAGGTTTGTCTGCTTGTAATCTCTATTGCCATAGTTGGTGCATTTTTATTGATGTATGGCCTTAAAAAAGATTTTGAGGTTGGCTCTTGGTTTACACCTACATATAATTTTGTTGCTTGTTTGTTTATGGCACAGGTTTATTTTGGTTTATTGATGTATTTTATGTTAATCTTAAAAGCCGTTCATCTTCCTGTTCCACATTCTATTGCCATCTCAATGAGTATTGCTATAATTATGACTGCATTTGCATTTTATAATGGCAAAGGGTTAAACACAACGAACATAAGTATTAAATTACCAAACCTTCAAAAAGAACTAATAATTGCACATTTGCCAGATATTCATTTAGGACACTTTCAAACAAAAAACTTCCTACAACAAGTTGTAAATGAGACAAACAAACATAATCCTGATATTGTCATCTTAAACGGTGATTTATTTGAAGATCATTTCCGTTTGCAAAAAAATGTTAAAGAGGGTTTATCTCAATTCAAAGGAAAAGTAATTTTTACACAGGGCAACCATGAAACCTATGTTGATTATAATGAGATAAAAGAGCTTGTTAAAAATCTTGGTTATACCCACCTTGCAAATAATATGATAGAAATTGATGGCGTTCAATTTGTTGGCACAGATTATTTAGACGCAGATAAAGATTCTGTTGGTGCTCATCCAAGTCCAAATGATATTTATCTAAAAGACTTTTTACAAACAATTACACTTGATAAAGCTAAGCCGTCCGTTTTAATTGAGCACGCTCCTTATGGCACAAAATATGCGAAAGAAAAAGGCTTTGACTTAATGATTTCTGGCCATACGCATGGTAATGGTCAAATGTGGCCTTTTACACTTTTTAAAAATGCACATTTTGATGTTGCAAAAGGTCTAGCTAAAATGGGTGATTTATCTGTATATGTATCTGGTGGTGTTGGCACATTTGGTGTTCCCCTTCGCCTTGGCACAAAAAATGAAATCAACATTATTAAATTAGAGAAAAAATAAATGAAAAAAATATACATATACATAGTTGCCCTTATTTTGTTAACAATCTCTTTTTCGGCTAATGCATTAAGTGTTGCTATTAATATTGAAGGAAAAATTATTGAAGTCGCAGATGATAACAAAAGCTTCAAATTAGATAATGGGAAATGGGTCATTATAAATGAAGATACAGAGCTTGGCATTTCTGGTCCCACTGCGGCACCAAAAGAGGAACAGCTCTTTGAGCCAACCTTTCGTGTTGGAAATTCAATAGCTGGATTTACATTGGATAACACAAAAGATACAGTCATTGCTTATGCCATTTATACAAACTGGAATTGGGATAACCCTATCAGAAAGGAAAACTAACATGAGAAAAATTATATTATATATAGCAACCAGCTTAGATGGTTTTATTGCTGATAAAACAGGCGCTGTTGCATGGCTTAAAGGTGATGGGAGTGATGAAAAAAATATGGGGAGTTATCCCGATTTTATTGAAAGTGTTGATACTGTTATTTTAGGCTATAATACTTATCATCAAATTATAACAGAGCTTGCGGTTGATAATTGGCCATATAAGGGCAAAATGAGCTATGTAATCACAAATAAACATTTGGAAGACAAAGAAGATATTAAATTTAGCTCAAATTTAATTGGCTTAATAAATGAGCTAAAAAACCAAGATGGCAAAGATATTTGGATTTGCGGCGGAGCAAGCATAGCCAATCAGTTGTTAAGAAAAAACTTGATTGATAGATTAAGCATAGCTATCATACCAACAATCTTGGGAGATGGCACAAGGCTTTTTGAAACAGGCTTGCCTGAGACAAAATTAAAACTTCTTTCAACTTTAAATTATAATGGTATAACTGACTTAGTATATGAAAGAAGATAAAAATGGACAAAGAACTGGCTTGGAAAATACAATATGAAGCATTTGTAGATGCTGGTGGCTTGTATGATGAAAGACACGCAAAATTATATGCTGACTTAGCAGTTGATTTAATAGAAGACGGCAGTTTTTCTATAATTTATGAAGATGTGGCTCACGCTTGTTATACTCCTATGATAATTGATAAAGCACCAGAATTAAAAGTATATGTGCTTGCTCCTTTGTCTGTATTACCTGAATATCAAGGTAAAGGTTATGCAACAAAATTAATGGAAGAAGCAGAAAAACAGCTTAATGCAGATGCAATATTTGTAGCGGGCGAGCCATTTCACTATGGTCGCAGATACAACACACCACATAAAATAGAATTTCCTGTAAAAACTATGGCTCCGATAGAATGTTGGTTTGCAAAAGCAATAACACCAGGGTGCTTAGACGGAATAGTTTCTAGCTCTACTATCAGAGGTCCATATTCAACAGAACAAATTTGGCAACACCCAAACGACCAATTTCCACCAAAATAAAAGGATAAAGAAATGATAATAAGACAAGAAGAAAAAAAAGATTTTGCTGAAATTTATGAAATGATAACTGAATCTTTTAAGACTGCAGAACATTCTGACGGCAATGAGCAAGATTTGGTTCTAAAGATTAGAGAAAATGAAGAATATATTCCAGAGTTATCTCTTGTTGCTATCAAAGATGAAAAAATAGTCGGACATATTATGTTTACAAAAATAAAACTTGGCGACAAAACAGAGCTTGCCCTTGCTCCATTATCTGTTGCTCCAAGTTACCAAAAACAAGGAATTGGAAAAGCTTTAATAAACAAAGGACATCAAGTTGCCAAAGAGCTTGGTTATGAATTTTCTATTGTTTTGGGAAGTGATAAATATTATCCAAAGTTTGGCTATATACAAGCTAAGGAGTTTGAAATATCTGCACCATTTGATGTGCCAGATGAGTATTTTATGGCAATAAATCTAAAAGGACTAAAAACAAAAATAAATGCTGTAGTTCAATACGGGAAAGCATTTTCTTAGTTTTTTAGTCTTCTTAACCTTAAGTCTATTAAAAACAAAGATAATACTAAACACATAAAAATATGTAGCAAGTTAGATAAACCAAACTTTTGCAATATAAAACCAATAAAAGGAACCCAAAAAGCAAGCCCTAATGAGGCCGAGCCAACTTGGTATCCCATCAATATTGTTGCAACTTTTTTAGAAAATCTTTTATGTGTAACATTAACCATACAAGGATAAATCCCCGAAAAAGAAGCTCCAACAATTACCAATCCTATTAAGTAGCAATCAAAACTCAAGAATAACATACCTAAAAAGCACAAAAGCAAGCTTAATGATATTATTGCTTTGTCAAAAAATTTAGTTGTGAGCCAACCAACAAAAAATCTTCCTAACGTCAAAGAACCCCAATATACAGAAATAAGAAAACCTGCATCAACAGGGGTTAAATATTTGTAATCCACAAGATAAGAATAATACCAAACCCCAACAGACATTTCTGTTGAAGTATAAATAAAAAAGA